>JAATGW010000666.1 GCA_015654495.1 Chitinophagales bacterium | reverse complement strand
TGCATGGGGTGCAAGGGGTCGCAAGTTCGAATCTTGTCGTCCCGACAAGAAAAGAGGCAATCTCAAAAACAGAGGTAGCCTCTTTTTATTTTTAGAAAAGGGCAAGGGGTCGCAAGTTCCCCGTCTCGACCCGAGACGGACAAGCCTGCCCGACTGAAAAGAAAAAATATATCGGGCAATGTTGTTGTCGGTCAGGCGGGGAATCTTGTCGTCCCGACAAGAAAAGTAAAGGGTTTCAAGAAATTGAAGCCCTTTGTTATAAATTCGGTTTAAACATGGTTCAATCTTTACTTTTCCCGTTAATAATACATTCAAATTGACATCGGTAATCTATCGGAAATCTGTGTTTAACGATAGCAGAAGAAAATTTACTCTTTCAGTTTTTAGGCAAGCCAAAAAATGAATTGTAATCTTGTTCGAATCCGCTAATTTCTTTTATTTGTGGTCGAGTTGGTCTAAAACTCCCTTTGAATACTGTTCATAAGGCAGCCGAAAAATTGCTGTATAAGCGCCTCGATTCCAATAAACATTGCATATAAAAATGTATTCTTTTCCGATTTTTAGAAATGGTGTATTCATTTGAAAAAGGCTTGAGTACTTAGCTCAAAAAGCTCCAACATAATTTGATGTATCTTCTACAATTCTTCGCTTGGTTTCCACTTAAAAAGGTAGTTCATGGTTACCTGAATATCTTTAATTGGATATTCGCTTGGGTTAGCCGTCCAAATTGTTATAAAAAATGTGGTGTCTTCAGGACTCATTTTTCCAGATGATGTGACAACCTTAGGTTTATTTCTATCACCTGTAACTTCTTTCATTAATTCAATTTGTTGCTTAGCCAAGCTGTCGCTAAGGAATTTTAGAAAATCTTGTTTAGCAGGCATTGAACAATTAATTGAATCTAGCTTATGCTTTTCAATTTTTCCCAATTCATATAGATTCGTATTCTATGAGGGAGGTTTTTAAAAAAAAGAAGCGGGCTCCTATCTGTAATGCGAATGACATGCACCGCAGTAAACAAGCTAGGGATAGAGAAATCAGTTTAATCTACAAAAAGTCCGTGGCCATTATTTAATTCGCCAGCGGTTCATTCATTCCTGAAGTTCTATCATAATGAGAAAGGAATTATATTCTTAGCAGAATTGTTTTACAATCAGCCGGGATGAACCAAATCATTTTGTTCTGAAGCTTATACTGCATCGATATTTTGCGCTAAAGAGCCTGCCCGGAATATAAATTTGTCAGGCCGCTTTTTTCATGAATATTTCAGTTTTATTATTTGATTAAAATTACCAGATTTGAAAATTGTTAGCAAGGTTTTCGGAGCGGCTGGTAGGCCGTTGTCGCCCTCCAGTGATCTCTTTTACTGTAGTTTGCAGGTATTCGTATAATTCGGTGAGGTATACTTTGCCATCTTTATCCAAATCCGCTTTTTTATCTTGGAGCCCGGAAACCAAACTGTAGGTGAACACACCGTTGCCCCATTGTTCGCCTTCTACCGCATATTCGGTAGCGCCTGCAGCGGAAATCACGGATGCGCCGGTCGACCGACGAAGGTCTGGAAATAAAGAGCGCATTAACTGAAAAGAATTAGCCAATCCTATTGAAATCTCTTTGTAAGAGCTGATCCCATCATTACGAAATATCTTTGGGGCTATTTGTGTTTTGGAGGTCATAGTCTCAACCACCGATTCTTTATCCACCTCTCCACTGTGACAGGCATCGATTAATAATAACTTATTGCGTGCAGGGATGGAATCAAGTAGGTCTTCCAGTTCTTCATATGCTATGCCCTGTTTACCAGGATTAGCGAAATCCATGTTATATGTGGCCAGATAATAGTTAAGCTGCTGGTCAAGTACGCCATGACCCGCGTAAAATAGAACTACAAGGTCATTGGGTTTCGACTTACGAAGTTGGTCTTTCAACTTCAGCAGAGCGGTTCGTGTTACTTTTTCATTGATCAGCGTTTGTTTTATAATATTACTAAATTCACTCCGGTGGCTGTTAAACAGGAGTAGAATGTCTCCTGCATCTTTGGCAGCATACTTCAGGTTCTTATTTTTTTCGGTATACATTGCGGCTCCAACGGAAATAATGTAGAGATCGGGTTTATTGGGCTCTTCTTTGCGGGTAATCATTATAAATTCGCGGAGGCTTTCTATCCCCTGGCTGTTGGCTACAGATATGGAGACATGATTTTTCCCATATGTGAGAGGGACTTTTACAGCTAGTGCGATTTCGCCAGGCGCTGTTTGTTTTAACAACAGACCTTTCATACCATAGATGGGTACATTATTTACTGACACATGACGGCGATTGATGGGAAACTTCTTGTCCCACCCCGTTACCGAAAAAGAAAGCTCAGACGCGGTGGTTATACTGCTGTGTTCCGGCATGAGTTTGAGACTCATCTCAGGGATTGAAATATTGCTATTGCCTTCAGCTTGTGCAAGTGTGTACCCCATTTTCTTTATCCGCTTTTCGTACGCTTTTCGGTAATAACCGATCTGATCGGCAGGCACATATCCCATTTGTTCAAGCACTTTATCCGGCCGGTTCAACCGCACGTCGAACTGTGAAAAGTCGTAAGCGCGACCATTATACAGGAAGGTGAAATTGCTGGTGGATTTCTTGTTCGCCATATAATACCCATCCTTCGTAAGTAAGGCATAGTTCTCGTAATTAAATGCCGAAAAAGTAAGATCAATTTGTCCGGTTGTGAGGTTGATAAACCGGACGTTCTTGATAAAATCAATACCCACAAGATGACGTTTATCAGGGGATACTGTAAGGCCATACATAGCCACTCCCTGGGGTAGTTGCAATACTTTTTCGGGCTTTTCCTTAGCAACCGACCAAATGATGATTTTAAAGTCGTTACCACTAGTCGCGAAATGTTCATTGTCGAGAAAGCAACCCGCAAAGGGAAAAAAATTGAAATTTTTGCCGGGAATGTCGAATGCCCATTTTTCCCCATGTGTCATCATTCTGATCATCTTCATAGAGGCGATATCGAAGAGGCCCACTGTGCCATCCTGCAGTCCAAATAGTAAGCGGCTGCTGTCAGGCGACAATTGCGATTCAAACAGGAAGGTTTGGAAGTCGGAATCGCTTTTCTTACGTGTATGGCGAACCGATTTAAGCATTTTGCCATCGAGCGAAAATTGTGCGAAAATTAAATCGGGGTTACCGGGTTTTACTCTTGTACCCATGATGGTAAAAATTGATCGCGTCGCCGGGAGATAAACAGGATTAATTGCAATAAAGGTGTCTTTTTTACTGATAAACTTAAGCTCATGAATGATTGGCGCTGTTGGGTTGACAAAATCTATCAATTTGTAATTCACAAGGAATTTCTTTTCGTTGCCTGTCACCATGTTCAGGTGGTAGGTGAATTCGCGGTCGGAGTATTTATATTCGGCAGTTTGTTCCAGGTTTTCCGTATTGTATACCTCGATCGTCTTATTATCACCGGCTTCGCAAAGACTGTTGGGGAGATATTGCGTAATCGCCATTTTCTTTTCTGTAATATTTACCGTAGCATTTTGTAAACCGATCGCAGCTGAATTATCGGCTGTATAAAATACATTGATGCCTCTGCGTGCAGTATCCTGGCAATCGATTGTACGCTTTAACCGGTCAATATTGCCGGTTTTAAAATTTATTACAAATCCGTCATTATAGGATTTAGGCACGAATACCCGGTACTGATCTAGGTACACAGGCTGATTGAGTTTCTGTTGTCCCCTTACAGCTGAGAACTGGCTTTTGATCTTTTTGGTGGTCATGTCATGAATCAATATCTCCCGTGAGTTCTCAGCTACCAGGGTACCATCAGAAGAAATAGCCACTATGGGTCCTCCATTTGTATTGGCCGGTTGGTAATCTTCCTGGGTGTACCAAAACACGGGAGCTCCGATCATCATAGTAAAGATAGTTCGGTCTGAATGAAGGTCGTTTGCGATCAGTTTAGATTTGCCAGTGGCTGGATTTTTTTCCGTATTGATGTAAATGCTGCCGCTTTTATTAAATGTAGTGGCCTTGCTGGTGAGTCCATTGGATCGCTGATCTTCAGCAGGTACGGGGTATCTGCCGGTAATTATGTTTTTCAATTGCATTGTTGTCCGTTCAAAAATGAACAAAGTATCTGTGAAGAGATCGCCGTCTTTTTGCTTAATGAGAAATTGCTCATGTTTTGCAATTAAATTATTGCCAGTTACATGCAGTTTTTCGATAAAAGGCATACCGGGAAGTTGTACGATATCAAGATCTTTTTCAAGCAACACGCTATTGTTGCCAGTATTGCGGATGTTAAGACGACACAATTTCTGAGCCTGGGTAACGAAATAAATATCCTCGAGATCAGCGGAAACAGCGGCCGCAAAGATCTTCGCTGTCTTGTTGAGCAGCCGGGAAGCACGGCGGCCCGCAATTAATTTTATCAGCATCCCGTAATTGTCCAAAAAACCCGTAAGTGTTACCTGGCAGGTCTTTTGAAGTTTGCCGCCAAGGGAAAATACTTTGAAAATTGAAGGCGTGTTTTTTCCAGGTGATTGCGCAATAATTAAAATCGATTGGCCGTCTGCTGAAAATTTAGCGTGCGTATAGTGTTCACCATTATGGATGTCGGGCGGAGTGAAAGTATATACAACAGAATCAAGAAGTACATTATATAGGAAATAATTTCCCTTCGGCAGATCCTGGATCAACATATATTTTTCATCATTGGAGAAATCAAAGTCAGGCAGATAGAAAAGTGCAGGCGTTTCCATCTGCAAAGGAAGTATTTGTTTAATCTGCCTCGAAGAGCGTATGTCCCAGAGCAACAACTCTCCATTGTCATTGTATCCTACCAGGTAATTATTTTTGGGTGAAAATTCAAAGGAAGTTCCGAAATCGGGATTAGAAAAACCAGTTTGAAACGCGGCTTTGGGTTTTCCAGATTGCGCTGGTAAGGAGATAGTATAGAAAAGCAACAGGATTAAAGCCAATAGCAACTCAAATCTCATAGCAGTTGAGCGCTGATTTAATAGTTGCGATGGCAATAAGATATTTCAAAAGTGTTAGAAATGATCAATAGTTAGCTATTTAATTATAGAGAATAGAAATTTATTATGAACAAAATAGTTTTGTTATTTTAGTTTTACCAACGACTAACCAATTATAACCCCCCCCTGATTTGCAGCCCGTTATTGTCAAATACTCTCGGCGTTGGCCAAAGAAACTACTAATATTTTTCCTGCACGCAATTGGTTTACTTTGTCTTTGCTGGTGGTGGCAGGCTTCTGGCTATACACTTGGGGTAGAAACGAGCCTTGCTGAGAAATCAATCTTACTAAAACGGACGTTGATTAAAAGAGCAGAAGACACTTCAGCACATTTCCTTTTCCTCGACGTGAGCGGTGTGAAGAAACTTGTACCACGCGAGGACAGAACTGGGGTAGAAATGATAACCGACAGGCAGAAGATAGCAGAATTGCTAAAGATAGTAGGACGTGTGTCGAACGACCAGTATCAATATATCATTTGTGATGTAATCTTCGATAAACCCAGTACCGACGATGCAGTACTAGATAGAGCTATGTCATCCTGCGGTAAGGTAATCATACCGTACACGTTTGAAGAAGGTGAGTTAAAGTCGCCGGTTTTTAAAAATGTATCCACAGGTTATGTCGGTTATCAGGAATCCTCCGGTTTGTATGGCAGTGATGTAATAATCAAATACCCGCTGATTAGCGCTGACGGTCAGAAAAGCTTGCCTACGCTTGTGTTTGAGAAAACTCAAAATAAGACTGTGAAGAGCTTCATGGGCCTCGCCAGCGTGGATGGCAAAGTATTTTTCAACAACCGGCTTATTGACTTTCGGCTTCGTAAGCGACATCTCGTCGACTCTTTGGGCAACAACAAAGTGCTTGCATTTGATGATATGCTCAATCTCCTCAAAACGAGAGATACTTTTTTCTTCCGGCAGTTTATGGCCAAAAAGCTGATTGTAATAGGTGATTTCGAACACGATATGCACAAGACTGCGGCAGGGTCTATGGCTGGTTCGCTGATCCTGGCAAATGTATATTTGTCCATGCTTAGCGGCGATGATAACATTTCATGGTATCTGCTATTATACCTGCTGACGACCTTTACTTTTCTTTCGTGGTTGCTGATTAGTCCGGTGAAGTTGGTAAAGAACTTTCACGAATGGTGCAATAATTACCAGGTGGGATTGATCCTGGGTGACTTCGTCGTTTACAGTCTGCTCTTATGGCTCATCGTGTTCGGCGCATTTTTGTTTTCGAACGTATTTTTAAATGCCGGGATCGTGTCCTACTACATCGTAATAATGACGAGCATAAGATCTATCCTGGAATATAAAAACAAAAGAATTAACACTTCTAAAAATTCTTAAACAAACCAATCCGAGTGAAACATTTCGTATTGTTTTTCTTATTCTGGCCAATTACATTGGCGGCACAGGACGTCTATTATATTTCGCATGTTCATGGTGTTGTAAAGAAAAAAGGACATAAGGATGCTTTGAAATTAGGACAGGAGGTTTACATCACAGATTCGATTTGGTATGATAAAACTGACAGCTATTTATCAGTATGCAACCCGGCAAAAGGTAATTATGTTTTAAGGCGCAATAAGCAGGCTCTATCACCGCAAGGAAATGAATTTTTAATGTCGGTGAAAGACGTCCTGGTGCCTGCTATTAGAACTCGTACCCTGGGAGTACGAGGCGGGGTGCTGAATAATCTTTTTGATCTTGAGAATTATCTGCGCACTTTTTCTGCCCAGGAACCCATGCTTGTTTGTGATGTGAGACGTATAGCGTTGAATAGTACTGTTTTCTCCCAGCGTCAAAAGCGATTCTTTTATGTTAGTTACCTGTACGAAGGCGAAGAGATCAATAAGCGCCTTTCTTTTAATCACCCAACCGCTCCAATAGATACACTGTTCCTGCTGTTCGACAATTCGATCTACAATGTGGACGGCAAGCCGATCGG
>JAATGW010000337.1 GCA_015654495.1 Chitinophagales bacterium | reverse complement strand
AGGTTTTTTGTAAAGCCTGAATTGTTTTTCGGGTCCGGGCTTATCGTTACTGCAGTAATGACCATTGTTTGGTTTCTGTTCACATGGATTGCAGTAACAGTACGGAATCGCCTGCCCCGGGATCAGGATCTGATAAAACGTTTGGGAATTACGATCGCCGTTATCGGAACCATACAGGCACTTGTAATCGCACTTTTCTTTAAAGGATATGATTTTCTTCACCTCTTCGGATATGAATTGAATAAAAGAAGATTTTACTGGACGATCAGCGTCTCCTTCATACTGAATATTCTGATCACACTTGTACATGAAGGTTTCGAAAGTTTTGAAAAGTGGAAGATGACTTTTACGGAAACGGAACAGCTGAAGAAAACCTATACACAAAGCAGACTACTGGGTCTTAAAAGCCAGGTAAATCCGCATTTTCTTTTTAACAGCCTCAATTCACTTTCAAGCCTGATTAGCGAGGATGAAGAGAAAGCGGAAGAATTTCTGAATGAAATGACAAAAGTATATCGCTACCTCCTCCGTGGTACTGACGATAATCTTGTGAGTCTCGAAACGGAAGTCCGGTTTATCAATTCCTATTTCTATTTGCTGAAAGCAAGGTATGGCGAAGCCGTTCATTTAACAACCGAAGTTGGTGAACAGCAAAAAAATCTGCTGATACCACCATTGACATTGCTCACGTTGATTGAACAGGCTTTTAATAATAATTCGACGCACAAGGATAGTCCGTTAAACATCAGCATCCATGTTACGGACGATCAATGGCTGGAACTTTCTCATAATATCCAGAAAAAAATTTCGACGATTCCGGTTGATGATTCAGGTGTAAGTAATCTTATTGAAAAAATCCGCCTTCTTACACACCAGCAGGTAAGTATTGAAGAAAATAATTCGCTTTACAGAATAAGACTTCCGTTAATGCAGAATCAAACTATTGAAACAACATGAGGCTTGTGAAACCATATAAGGTGGAGTGGCTGAGCTATTTTTTTATCATGCCGGTTATCGCAGCTATCAAATGTTATATCGTTCTGGATATGAGCTGGTTTAAATATCCCGGTTTGTTCTATACTGCATTTTTGCCGGTGATGGCGGTTGCATTATTTCCCTGGTATCTTGATGTAATCTGTACCAGGTATATACATCAGAAACTCGCGGGGATCAGGCAAACAGGTAAAAGGATACTTGTCATTTTTATAAAACAATTCCTGATCATACTGCTGTCGGTTATACTTATTTTCGTAACCATCGGGTTTTTTAACCCGGACCTTTATCATCCGACCCTGGAAAAATTTCTTCTGTGCATGATGGTGGGTCTTACATTTACCTATATCGCCATCATTATCTGGGAAGGAAATTATTTTTTCAGACAATGGAAGGAGAGCCTAAGGGAAAGAGAAAAATATGAATTCCTGAGTCTGCAGGGCGAATTTGAAGGATTGAAAAGCCAGGTAAATCCACATTTTCTTTTTAATTGTTTTAATACCCTATCATCGCTGATTACAGAAGACAAAGCCCAGGCAGAAATTTTTCTGAATGAGCTCAGCAAAGTATACAGGTATCTGCTCAGGAATAATGAAGACGGGATGAGCACTTTGAAGAATGAACTCCAGTTCATACATTCTTATTTCAACCTGATGAAAACCCGCCATGGGGAGGCAATTGAATTGCAGATGGACATTGACAAACGCTATGAAAATTACCTGTTGCCCTCCCTCAGTTTACAATTGCTGGTAGAAAACGCTGTTAAACATAACTCGCTTTCAAAAAATTTTCCTCTCACAATTGAAATATTCACAACGGTTGGAAATAAATTGCTGGTGAATAACAATATCCGGCAAAGAAATCTGAAAGCTCCGTCGGGAAAAGTGGGATTGAAAAATATCCGGTCGAAATACGAACTTCTCCGCCAGCCGGGTTTCCAGGTAATTGAAGATGAAAAAAGTTTTACGGTTGTTCTGCCCCTGATCTGGCTGAATGCCGCCGATCCTAAACTGCCGCAATACGCACAAGCCATATCATAAACCGAATTTTGATTATGAAAATATTTATTGTTGAAGATGAAGAATTAGCCGTTAAGAAATTACATAAAACACTGCTCACAATCGACAAGGATATCGATGTGATCGGCACAGCTGACAGTATCGCCACATCGGTCGAATGGCTGGAGAACAATCCCTCGCCCGACCTGATACTGATGGATATTGAATTGCTCGATGGCCAGAGTTTTGAAATCTTTAACCAGTTTGAAGTAAAAAGCCCGGTTATTTTTACCACTTCCTACGACGAATATGCATTGAAGGCATTTAAGGTCAACAGTATTGACTACCTGCTGAAACCGGTACAAAAGGAAGACCTGCGAAATGCGCTTGAAAAATACCGCAAAATGGTTCAGAAGCCTGCCGAATCCAGCGTTCTTAATATGGATAGCCTGATCCGCGAACTTCAGCAGAAATTGCAGCCGAAAGAGTTCAGGAAAAGATTTCTTGTAAAAAATGCTCAAAAGCTGGTTTCGGTTGAAATAGAGGATATCGCTTATTTCTACAGCGATGGCAGACTGAACTTTTTCAAAACCAACGACAATAAAAAGTTCGTTGTTGATTATACGATGGATGAACTGGAAGAGATGCTCAATCCGGAAAGCTTTTTCAGGATAAGCCGTTCATTCTATGTTTCAATTGGCTGTGTTGATCAGATACACGACTATTTCGGAAACAGATTGATGCTGCACTTGCGTCCTGTTGTTGAAAAAGAAGCCTTGGTTAGCAGAGAAAAAGTAACAGAATTTAAAAAGTGGCTTGGGAAGTAAAAGCGTTCAACGTTATACGTTTAGTGTTGAACGTTATGCTAGCGGGGCTGTGAGAATTATCTGTGTACGTTCAGGGTCTGTATGTATGTCGAGCTCGGCATCGATCTGTTTTGCGTGAAGTTCCATATTCCCGATATTTTTTGAAACGTTCAGGTCGGCAGTATTTACTTTTACCTGGTCCTGTAGTTTAAGTACCAGGTTATTTTTTACGAGATCTATATTGATCTGGATGTTTTTACCACCGCTGTGCTGGCAAATAAGCCGCAATGCTTCTTTGAACACAGTGAAGAACCCATGCCGTACTTTCATATCCGGCTTGAGTTTTTCCACACTCGGAGCCGTGTGCATTGTAATTGCCGCATCATGTCTGCTTTTTAATGCGTCAATAAATTCATTCATCCGCAGAAGGGTTTTCTCCATACTGTCGTTATCAGGATCAATGCTCCACAACATATCATCCATTGCGATGATCATATCATTGCTTTGGTGGCGGATCTGACCAATAAGTTCTTTCGACCTTTCTGTGTTTGTATCTGCTTTGCGTAGCGCCATTTCGCTGAGCAGATTGATATTACCCAATGTGGAGTTTATTTCATCGTGCAGATTGAGGGCAATATCTGTCCTTAACTGCTGATTGCTGCGGAGTTTATTCATTCGTTCCACATCAAGCAGGTACAGAATAGCAATACCCACAAGAATCAACAATCCATAAAACCACCAGCTTTTCCAGAATGGTGGTTCTATTTCAATCCATATTTCAAAAATCTGATCGGATTCTTTTCCTGAGGCCACAACAGATTTTGCGCGCAGCAGATAATTTCCGGGGGCCAGATAATTATAGGTTATCTGATTTTGTATGGCTGTTTTCCAGCTTTTATCAACGCCTTCCAGCATATAAAGAATAGCCGGACTGTTTGAGTAGGTATATGTTGTAAGATCAATAGTGAGAGAATTCTCGTTGTGTGATAGAATAATTTTGTTGAGCCTGTTAATGGAATCAACAGAACGGCGCTTATCAAAAACTTTTAAATCTGCCAGGGCTACCGGCGGAGCATAATCTGCCAGTTTTATTTTATCCGGGTGAACAATCAGCATGTCGCTGCTTGAACCAAAAACAATTCTTCCGTCGCGTAATGTTTCAACTACCGTAATTTTTCTTCGTCCGAAAATAATGCCGTCTTCCGCACCGAAAGTAAAATAGAATTTATTTTTCAGGTTCATCCGGTATGGACCACTTTGTGAACCGAGCCAGATATTACCCTGCTTATCGGTGGTAAAACAAACGATATCGTTTGAGGGAAGGCCATCTGCCACTGTAATCTTTCTCATTGTTCTTTGCGGGAGATTCAGAATATTTATTCCTCCGCTGGCAATCAGGAAAAGGCTATCCTCATATTGCATGATGTCTGTTACATGAACGCTACCAAGTTCAAACCCCGCCGGTGACAGATCTGTAAAATGTTCCAGGGTTTTTTCTGATGCAGGATCGATCCGATACAGTCCGTCGCGGTCTGTACATACCCATAGCATACCCTTGTTATCAGTATAAAGTTTTAGTATGTGCGCATTCACCCGAAGTACTGTTTTGAAAGAATGGATACTGTCGCGCCAGTTGCCATTGATGCATTTTATAACAAGTCCGCTTTGTGTTCCGAGCCACACATTTCCGGCCGAGTCTTCATTCACCTGCCGGATGGTATGATCTTCCACTGCGCGTGGTTTAAACTGGTATAATTTTTTTGATTTTCCCTCAGAGATATACAACATACCTGATTGTACTCCCATCCATAGGTCGCCATTTTTTCGTTCATGCATATCCCATACAGACAGCTCTACATTTGCCATTTCAGGCAGAAAGGAATTGGCAACAGGTTTGAAATTATTGTCGTATGAAAAAATGCCATAGCCCCAGATTGTGGTATAGATATTTCCCGATTGGGTTTCTGTAATTACATCTACAGGAAAATGGCGTTCGATGCCATCAAGCCTTTTATTAGTAAATGTTGAGATAAACTGTTTTTGCGGATTGAAAATATACAGTCCGTTATTTGCGCTTATCCAGATATTTTCATCCTTGTCCTCATACATCTGCGAAATAGCTTCAAAAGGCACACTCAGCGATTGAAGTCCTTCGTTTCTTACATCTTCAAAACTATTGGTTTCCGTGTTTAATTTGGCGAACAGATTATTTCCATATATCCAGATACTCCCGTTTTTCTGCACCAATATGCCGGCCATTTCATGATACCCTTTTGCGCTTGCAGAAACGCTTTCCTGATAGGAAGTCCATTTATGTCTAGAGGTATCATAACAAATCAGGTCTGGTCCGTTGGTTTTGTTGGACCAGACAGAGGCCCACAAGCGCCCGATATGATCCTGTGTGATATTAACAGGACCAAAAGCATCCTGGTCTTTCAGAAATTTATTTATATCCGTGAGGAAAGGATTTCCTGCTCTTGATTCCAGTTCATTTTTATCTTTCCTGAATATGTCGAAACCGGAAAGAGAGGTCACATAATAATCACCGGTGATATTGTCAAGAGAAATATACAAAGGATAATTTTTCCCGATAACCGGAACGGGATTTGAGCTGCGGGAGAAAACCTGTCGTTTTTCATCGAAGGTCAGCATTCCGTATTTATGGATCAGCAAATAAATATGTCCGTCTTTTTCTTCTTTGAAATTGAGAATCTGGTTGGTCCGGAATTCAGGTTCTATTTCAATCTGTACTCTTTTGAATTTTAAAGTTTTGATATCGAAGATGCCAATCTTATTGGCTGCTGTCAGTATCCATAGCCTTTTTTTCTGATCATAAAGTAAGCGGCTTACGCCTTCGGGTGGTAAGGAAAACGAATCATCAGGTTCATGCAGAAAGGTCCGGAACCTTTTTCCATCGAAGCGCTGCAGCCCGTTGTTTGTGCTGATCCAGATATATCCGCTGCTGTCCTGCGCTACCGAAGTAACATCATCGGATACAAGGCCATTCGTGCGGCTGATGCGGTTAAAAGCATAGCGATGAAAAGACTGAGCTGAAACCAGCCTGCTGCCAATAATCAGAAGAATAGAAAAAATAATGCTGCGCAAGTTGAGGAACGAATTAGGTCCATTCAAATATAAATCAGAAAAACATTTCCTGATCAAACTTTAAACGTTGAACCTAAGACTCATCCTTACTGCTTAACCAATTCCACCCGCACCTGATTCCCGCCGGATTCGAAAACGCCTCTCATAGTACTGTCGTTGATCCACCTTGCATTAATTTTATCAGAGTCGCTGATCCTGATTTGCACACTATCTTTCCCGTTATGAACTGAGAGGATTTCCTGGTCGTATTTTTTAATTGAAGGAATATCGATTGTTCCTTTCCATACACCCTGGTGCATGCGAATCCGTATTACTTCAGTATTGCAATCTCCGAGATTACTATCAATTCTCCAGGTGCCTTTAATATTTTTCTGACCGGAGGAAAATAAAACTCCACCAGTTACCAGTACGCCTGCAAGCAGAGAAATAAGTTTCATTTTATAAATTTTTTATTCCACTCAAGGATAGTGAAAGTGTAAGCATCGCCAATAAAAAAGACAAGAGCCCGAGGAGAAAAAACTTTTCCCAGATAGTCATGCTGTATGTTATATTCTTTTTCATCCGGTGATGCAGATATCAATGCAAATTTGATAAAGCCTGCTTCACCGGTCAATGGCAATTAGTACGAGCTGCAGTAAATAATGAATGAAGTGAGAAAAATTGTATTGCTGCTACCTGGTGTTGCGGGAATACAGAATAGCAGGCTGCAAATCAAAAATGATCAGCACTTTAGTTCAAAAGCGCGCGATCGCGGTTGAGGTGGTTTAATTTTTCATTAAATCCTGACCACCTTAACAATGCAATACTAATCACAAACAACATGGCCATTTCCATCCATGCATTCAGTCTTGTGTCGCTGATAATTTTTCTGGATGTGGAATGCAATACATGCCCTTCGCTGCTTTGTATTCCGATGAGATGGTTCAGGTGATTTTCCATCTGCTGAAAAGAATTCGAAAGTATTGCCGCATCGGATATAAGCGGGGGATTCAATTTATTATTCACCTGACTGTTATAATTCTGCAGTGCTGTTTTAAAGCCTTTCCATTCTTTTTTTTCTTCCGGAGTCAGATAAGTCGATTCATACTTCTGCATCAGGATTCCAATGGCTTTGTCATGCTCCGACAAACCTGGATTTGAAGATGCCGGATTGCCTGAATTTTCCTGTAACCAGATTTTTTTCTGATAGAGATGATTACTTATACGGAAAAGGTATTCCGACGTAACCAATCTGTCTTTATAAATGGAGCCAACGGTATTATCCAGTGTATCATATTCCCTGCGATCAGAAAAATTGGTGAGCATTACCATTGCGATAAGAAAAAATATGCCGGCAAGTATGCCTGCTTTTTGTTTTATGGATTGCATCGTTGAAAATTTCAAATCACAAGGTACCGATTTCGAATCTGAAGGAATTGTTAGAAATGCATCGCCGGGCTTGCACCCGGCCCTACAAAATTCATCGTTCCTACGGAACTGAAAAACCCGGAATTGTATTTGCCTTTTACCCGGCGCTTGCGCACCGGGCTACAAAATTCACCGTTCCTACGGAACTGAAAAACCGGAATTGTATTTGCCTTTTACCCGGCGCTTACGCACCGGGCTACAATATTCACCGTTCCTACGGAACTGAAAAACCGGAATTGTATTTGCCTTTTACCCGGCGCTTGCGCACCGGGCTACAATATTCACCGTTCCTACGGAACTGAAAACCGCAATTGTATTTGCCTTTTACCCGGCGCTTGCGCACCGGGCTACAATATTCACCGTTCCTACGGAACTGAAAAACCGGAATTGTATCTGCCTTTTATTTCGAACTTCGGCCTTCGTACCCAGGGCTTGCGCCCTGCGCTACAATATTCATCGTTCCTACGGAACTACAAAAACCGCGATTGTATTTGCCTTTTACCCGGCGCTTGCGCACCGGGCTACAATATTCACCGTTCCTACGGAACTGAAAAACCGGAATTGTATTTGCCTTTTATTTCGGCCTTCGGCCTTGATTTTAATTTGTATTTTACAGCTCTTAAAACAAGATTGCATGTCCATAACCCGAAGAAAAGCCATCAGGCAGTTTCTTTATGTATCAGCCGGTGTAATATTGATCCCCTCCTGCATGCAGGAAAAAGCAAAAGCGGATATAATACTTAAAAACTTCAGTATCACCGCAGAGCAGGAAGCCATGCTTGCCGAACTTGCTGAAACCATTATTCCAAAAACAACATCTCCGGGAGCAAGAGATATCTCAGCACATTTGTTTATGCTGAAAATGATGGACGACTGCCGGAGCAAGGAAGACCAGCAAAAATTTCTTAAGGGCTTAAAGGCTGTTGAGAAAATGGCTGATCAAAAAAATGGAGCATCTTTTGTAAAAAGCTCACCTGAACAAAGGACTGCCTTGCTGAATGACATTATAAAAATTACAGACAAGGACAATGAAGCTGCCGGATTCTTTTCAACAGTGAAACGTTACACTATCCAGGCTTATACATCCTCTGAATTTTTTCTTACAAATGTGCAGGT
>JAATGW010000796.1 GCA_015654495.1 Chitinophagales bacterium | reverse complement strand
TATAGTGTTGCTCCCGGACTTATCCCGTTCAGCAGAACGGATCAGGCGCCATTCAATCTTTATTTCCATATAGACGAAAATTATTCATCCACATGGCAGGGAAGAAAGTTAAGTCAGAATAGTCCCCCCTATATCAGAACTAAAAAGCAAAACCTTGTTGGTTTTCCTGAAATCAATGCATTTCTTTTTACGATCAGGACTTATTTTTATTATGTTGATGAACTAAGTATTTCGGAAAAACAGAAATTGCTGCAGGCGGTGGAAAGCATGTCGGAATCTTCTTTACAATACAAAGGGCTTACAGGAAAAAAGAAGTGCTGATAAAAGAATTCTTGGATAGTATTTTGAGGCAAGAGGCAAAGGGAACATCCAGATGCAAGGCAGTAGGCAGTAGACCGTAGGCAGTAGTAAACAGCCGGCGTTTGAAGATTTGGAACTAAAGCGTAACTGTTTGTTTCTGTTACTCGATCTCTTTCTCTTTCTGTTTCCTGGGGGTCTGCTTATTATGATTTTAAAACAAAGAAACAAGCAAAATCAAAAAAACAGGAGAACATCTGGTTCTGAAAATCCTGAAAAAAAATAAAAAATGGCTGACATAATCGGGCATAACGGTTACGAATATATTGTAGAAAAGAACTGGGGCAACCTGGATCCGGATCTTTTTCCGGTAAATGATTGTCATGAAATGGTCATGGATAATGAACGCTCGCTTTATTTGCTGACCAACGAAACAAGGAATAATATCCTGATTTATGATAAACAGGGCAAATTAATTGGAACATGGGGCAATGACTATCCGGGTGCGCATGGTTTGTCTATTAGCAAGGAAAACGGAACGGAATTTCTTTTTATAACGGATACTGAGAGGCATGAGGTTATTAAAACAACACTGTCAGGAGAAGTGGTTATGACACTCGGATATCCGAAAGAAACCGGTGAGTATACCAGTGCTGACCAATATAAACCAACTGAAACAGCAATTGATTCAAACGGCGATATTTTTATTACCGACGGTTATGGACTTCAGTTTGTAATTCAGTACGACCATAGTGGGAAATACATAAGGCACTGGGGTGGCCGTAACATTTTTGATTGTGTTCACGGTATCGCCATTGATAATCGCGATTCGGAAAAACAAAGTCTGCTTGTTACTTCAAGAAATCACAATGCTTTGAAGCGATTCAGCATGGAAGGAGAATATATAAATACGATAGAGCTACCCGGTTCATTCATATGCCGACCCGTGATCTCAGGAAAAAATATCTATGGAGCCGTGTTCAGATCTGAGAGCAATGAACTCATGAATTCCGGATATATAACCATACTCGATGTTAATGACAGGGTGATATCAACCCCAGGTGGATCCTCACCGGTATATATAGGTGAAAAACTGCAACCACAAAAAAAAGCCGGTGACACATTTTTACATCCTCATGATGTATGTGTTGATGATGAAGAAAATCTTTACGTCCCACAGTGGAATTCCGGCAGATCCTATCCGATCAAATTAACGAGAATTCGTTAACATGAATTTTTATAACTATGCCGTATAAGGTTAAAAACCGGGAGCACTCATGAAGTTGGCAGGATTGTAAAAGTTGAAAGTTTTAAGGCAGCCTCTTACTTATTACCTGCTAAACAACACCGGATTCAACGGCCCTTCCGGAACCGAACCGATCGGATATCCCGAACACCATTCCTTCCAGTCATTTACCTGAAAGCTGTTGGACGGTTCTTTTAGCCTGATATCTTTATCCATATAAATCATGGTCATTACTTTTCTCGGTTGGTCTGATACGTTAGGCCCGGCGCGATGAAATAGCCAACCAGCGTGGTAGCTCAACTCTCCAAGTTCAAAAGGTGAATCATTCATGGTGAAATTTCTGCTTTTGAGTTCATCCTGCAGGATCGCTTCACTCTCGTCTGATATTTCAACATCTCTTCCTATTTCAACTGATTGACTTTTTTCAGCGAATGCAAGAGGTCCCATTTCCATTGGCGTGTATTGAAATGGAATCCAGGCGGTAATTGTTTTCGGTGTGTTTAAAGGCCAGTAAAACTGATCGGCGTGCCATGGTGTGATGCCACCCGAGGGCTCTTTGTATAAGGCCTGGTCATGATAAAGCCGAATTCCTTCCACCCGCATTAAGTCCGCAGCTATTTTTGCAAGTCGTTTCGAAAACACAAATTCTTTCACTATTTCATTCTTCGTCCAGATATTCATAATCTGAAGGAATGCTTTTTCATATGTTGAACGTTCCTCCATCGGCTTGTTCAATGTATTCAGCCGAATTACTTCAGCCGTGATGATATCACCATAATATTTCAGCACCCCGGGGCTTAATACATTTTTTATTTTAACATAACCATTCTCATTGAAAAAATCCACCATTTCGCTGGTTACGGAAAAAGGCTCATTAATTTCTGCAAGGATAGCTTTGTCTGTGGAGGCGACAAGTGTTGTCATAATCGTTGATTTTTATTTGAACGCAAATTCAGCTGCAATATCATTGTTTTCGATCAAATCTTCGTTGCCGGATTGCGATACCTCAAAATCGCGGCCTTTGGATATTTGTATGATCAGGAAACCGGATCTGTTCAAACTACCGAACCTAATAACCCCGTTCTAAATCGACAATATTTTCCAGCGGCTGTTTATTTTTAAAACGCATAAGATTCTGCAAAAAGAACTCAGCAATTCCATTATACTCATTCCTATTTCCTCCGCCTGAATGCTGACTCAAAATGGTGTTAGGGCAATCCCATAACGGATGGGAATCAGGAATAGGTTCTTCGGCAGTAACATCCAGAACAGCGCCGCCTATGTCGCC
>JAATGW010000779.1 GCA_015654495.1 Chitinophagales bacterium | reverse complement strand
TTTGCTTCTCCCTGCGGATCATTTGCTTCCTGGTAGAACAGGAGCGATTTCTCCCAGGCTTCAACCGCGTTTACCGGTATACCCTTGTAGTAATTGGCAACTCCGATATTTTTCCAGGCCAGCGCCTGGCCCTTTTTATATCCTGTTTTCTCGGCCAGGGTGGCGGCATCCTCCGCATATTTTATCGTTTGATCCCAGGACTTATTATAGTACGCCCGGCTGAGCTCAATCAAAACGTCCACTCTGGCGGAATCATTCTTTTCCGTCAACACCAGGTTGCTTAAACTATCCGTCGTTTTATCCTGGCTGCTAGCCGTTGCCGTTATCAACAGGAAAAAAAAGAAGGAAATGCAGTTACACCTCATTTTTCACAAACTGTTTTTTGGCCCCTCAAAACCCTGGTTTCTCGGCCGGTACGGATACAATTTACATTAAAAAAGGGGATGATTTCCCATCCCCGCTCTATTTTCTTGTTTGATAAGTTTAAGTACCCTCTTCTTTTCCTTCTAATCTATCCTGATAAAATAGGTTCCTGCCGGCAATCCGCTCATGTTGAGTTCAATCTGGTTATTGTTCATCTGACGCATACCCGCCGATAAGATCCGGCGTCCCTGCATATCCATCAGCGTGAGTTCAGACTTCAGCATGGGTTGATTTTTATTGCTGATGATCACTTTATTCAGCACGGGATTCGGATACATTGTCAATCCCGCAGGAATTTCATCAGCGGCAACCACATTATCAATTACCCTGTAATTACTGCCTGAACTACACTTCTTCGTTGACGAAGTGGCATAACCGGAAGAAGTCTCTTTAAAGAAGTCATCATAGCTAACCAACGACCAGGTAAGTTTCTGACCATTAAACGGTATTTCAAAACTTCCTGTTCCGGATTTGAATACAACAGGAGGCTGGCCTGTAAATCCGCTGTTGCCAGAAGCGCTTACCAGTTTATTATCGGCACCAAGCGGTACAAATACTGTTGAATAATTAGGATTTCTATAGGTGAATCTCGCTACATACCTGAACCCGTCAGCACCCGGAGCGCCACGGTCAATAATACATATATCCTTCACTTCCACTTTATCTACAAGCAATCCATAAGGACTTATAAAGAGTTTACCAGACTGATAAACCACGTCATAGTTAGCGGATTTCGTGAATTTAAGTGAATAAGGAACTATGTCATACTCGCCGTTATCACCTATGCAATCCGGTGTTATCTTATATAGCGGACCAGATGTAATGGTGCTGAGATCACTAAACTTAAACCCGGTATATACTACGTCGAAGGATGGCAGTGATTTCCACCTGTAACTGTATTTATCATTTGCCTTCACGTACAGTTTAGCTTTTGTAATTGTTAACTGACCAGGCAGATAAGTGAAGGTATAGTTCGCTGCAGAACCACCGCTTAAACTGATCGTATAAAGTCCCACTCCCGAATTTGTTGCCGCATTTGTTGTTGCCATTGGTGCAGTCTGAACTGCGGAAGCATTATCACCGTTCACAAATCCAAGATAGGATATCGGGAATACAGGATTGGCATCGCCATACACTTTTGAAACATCAACAGCCTTCGCCTGCAATACAGCTTTTGTAACTGTCAGTTCTCCCGGGACCACAGTGAGACTGTAGTCAGAAGGACTAATCAGCGTGGCAACCGGAACGATACTTGAAGTGCCGGCGCCCGGAACAGTTACAGGATTTCCAAGATTGTTAAGCAGCTTATAGGTAACAGGTGCAGTGAAAATGCCGGATGCATTATCACCATATAAAGCCCCCGTAAGTGCAGAACTAAATACAGGCAATGTTGCACCATACACCATTTGCTTATTATCTGCTTTAAGCTTCAACTCAACCGGTTGGATTTCCAGATTTCCAGTTCCATAACTAACATCAATATTACCATTCAGCAATCCAGTTGGGGTAAAGCCTGCCGGAATAATAAACTGCTGACCCGCATGGTAACTTGTAATACCATTGACAGACCGAAGAACCAGGCTCTTATTTCCAAGCACGATATCTGCATCATCAAGTATACTTGCCAAAGATGAACTTGTATTGATAAAAGGAACCCCGTTAACAATACCGCCCTGACCACTATTAATAAAGGGCTGGCCGTTGATCAGCGGCTGACCGTTCTGCAGGGCAATATTACTTCCGTTGATATACGGTTGGCCGTTAATGTAAGGCTGGCCGTTCTGAAGCTGTATAACACTGTTTACAAACGGAACACCATTAATAAACGGCTGTCCATTTACAACCTTGAAACCATTGTTGCTATTAATAAATGGTTGTCCGTTGATATAAGGTTGTCCATTCACCATTGAAACCTGGCTATTGATAAACGGAATGCCATTGATGAAAGGAATACCATTGATTAATGAGAAGGCGCTGTTTATATACGGTTTACCGTTAACGTAAGGAGTGCCACTCACCAGCTGGAAGCCGCTGTTTATATAAGGAACTCCATTGATAAGATAGAGACCATTGCTGTTTACAAAAGGTACTCCGTTGATTAAATACATCTCACCGCTATTGATCAGGGGTTGACCATTGATAAATGGTATTCCATTGATCAGTTCAAAGCCGCCATTTACATACGGAACGCCGTTGATATATGGCACACCATTGATAAGTTCGAATCCACTGTTGATATAAGGTACGCCATTGATATATGGGACACCATTGATCTGTTCATATCCGGCTTTGTTCACATAAGGAACGCCATTGATATATGGCACACCGTTGATAAATGGAACTCCATTAATAAACGGCACGCCGTTAATGGTTGCACTGCCATTAATCAGCGCTACCGTATTCACCATGGTAGTGGTGTTTATATAAGGCACGCCATTGATCAGGGGCTGACCATTGATGAATGGTGTTCCATTGCGCGTATTAACTGCGTCGTCATCATTTCTGAAATCAAGAAGTGTTTGCGGATGAACATCTACAAATGTAGTTGCCGCGGATTCACTGCCTGAAGGTATGCCGTTGATAAACGGAACTCCGTTGATGAATGGTGTTCCTGCTGCAATAGCTTCTTCGCTCACCAGCAACCCAAGATTATTCAGATTACCGGCATTAAGTGTTACGCCGTTTGCATATTTCGAATCGAATAAGGCAAGTATATTTTTGCTGATACCTGCTATATACTCATTGCGAATGAGATTTAAGAAATTAGTCCTTTCAGTTGAGTTCATCTTACTGTCGTCAAACTGGAACTGGTAGTCAATATCTCTCAGATCACCACCATATACTACAGTTTTGTTTTGAGGAACAATCTTAACCGGCATTTTCTGTACAGTAAGGACACCTGTCGCAAAACTATAATTATACAAATCAAGAAGAGCTGCATCAGCAGCAACATTCGGATCAAAATTCCGGACAGCCTGAATCAGGTAAATTCCAACAGGTGTTAATGCTGCCGCTGTTGTATTTAATACAACTGTTTCCAACCCGAGCTGAGCAAGTGATAAACCTGCATTCTGCCTTGGAACGTTGTTGACAAGCACATCAAATGTCAGTTCAGGAACTGGTTCGCCGAATTTTTTGACCTTGCTGACAGCGGTTATTACCACATTTTTCTTTGGTATGTCCTGAAAAGTAATTGTATTGGAAATTCCACCATCCTGGCTATTTGGCGCCAGCGAAGGAGTAATTACAGCTACAGATGGGTTACCACCAAATGCAGGTATGGTTGCTGTTAACTGACCACTGTTTACGAATTGAGTGGTAAGTACATCGTTTCTGAATTTTATTTTTGAGGTCGGGATGAAATAGCTGCCATTCACTGTCAGAACAACTGGTGAGCCTGATCCGGAAGGGCTTACTCCCGGAGGAAGAGCATATGAAATGACCTGGGGCTTGGGTGCAGCAGGCAATGTTGCCATTGCCACATCAGCACGGAGGAACCCGCTTCCAGAAATCAGGTCAAATCCGGCAGGACCCATATCAAGTGCTGTCGATTTGAAAAGGGCTTTCATTTCAGCGGGTGACGGCGCCCCGTAACCGAACTTCACCCGGCCCTGGTAAACCAATGCGGCCATTGCAGCTGCATGTGGTGCTGCTGCAGATGTGCCATAGAAATTAGGCAATCCGTCATTTTCATAGTCTACAGCACCTTCAAATGTCACGGTTGTATTAACACCATTTGGCGCGGTAAAATCAGGTTTCTGTGCAGGAGTTCCATTCAGCAAACCTCCACCTACTGATGAGAAGGAAGCGATAGAGGGTACATTACCAAAACGTGGGGTATTTTCAAACAGTACTGCACCCACAGTCATTGCACCTTCCGTATTCGCATGACCGAAAATAGTTGGTCCTCCCGCATTTACACTTCCATCCTGATTCAGTATTTCAACATCACCTCTGAACACGATATACTTAAATGTAACCGCACCTGAACCGCTTGCACGTACAATCATCAGGTTGGACTGTGTAATGGCATTCACCTGGAATGGTAGAATTTCAACAGGATCTCCACTGGTATTATTTCTGTTGAATCCATGTATTATTTTGCCATCATTATCTGTCAGGTATATATCAAGGTCGTTTGCAGTACCGGTATTCTGCCCGATGGAGTAAACATTATCAGCCCACTGTAAAACGATAGTATATGCCCCCGGTTTGTTTAATTTGATTTTCTGCAGAACTGAACCGCCGAAATTATGAGCGGTACCTGCAGTGAGCCCAGAAGCAGCAGGCAGTGCCGCCGGAGTATAGACAGCCTGGAATGATTTCTTGCCGAAATTACCTGCTGAAGTAAAATAGGAAACACCCTGGCTGCTCACTTCATCCACGACCTTTGCAACCTGACCCTTTGTGAAGAAAGGTTCAGTAACATAAGTAATATCATCTACGATAATATTACAGCCGGCCGCTTTCAGCTGACGGATTCCATTTACAAAATCACCCGGGCTAACAAAACCCGTTCTGAAAGCGAGTTTCGCTTTAGGAGCAATATCATGCACTATCTGCAACATTGCACGGCCTTCGTCGATCTGCTGGCCTAAAGGATAATCCAGAAACACTTCAACCGGATCAGTAAGGCCGTTTGGATTTCCGGTACCAGGCAGGTCGCCCTGCTGTACATCCAGAGCAGCTTTACCCGGGATCGTACTATAGCTATCAGAAAGCACACCTACTTTTACCCCGCTGCCATCCAGGCCATATCCGTTACGAACCTGATCAGTGTTAAGAGAAAGATCACCTTTGGTAAATGCAGCCCCGTTTGCTACAACCGGCGCCATGAGCGGTCTTACATAGCTGATTAGGTCCGGCCTTGTATTGAGTTGGTTAAGAGCGCTAACCGGGAAAAGACCGGTGATAGTTAAGGAGCCTGGGGGATTTGCAATTTCATTTGAAAATCCTAAACCAACCGCAAAGTTTCTTGCAGCCGTGGTTTGGGTTTCGCGTGTAATTATTTCTATATAAACCTTGGTATTATTATCTGTGAGCTGGAAAATATGCTGATCGGGGTTGAAATTGCCGGAAGATGCCAAACCGCTAAGTTCATTACCTATCGGCGACTCTGTTTTTTTCTCTGCATTTTCATAACCCGGATCGATACAGGAATTAAATGTCACAACGGCCTCGTCAGTTTTTGTACATCCGCCATTTGGATTGGTGACCGTTAAACGGAAAGTGCCTGCTTTGGTGACGGTTGGATTTGCAATATTGGCTGGTCCTGAAATCACACCTCCATTAAGCGCTTCCCAGAGGAATGTTGCGGCAGCCAGGGAAGAACCTCCCTGTAATTGTACAGTTGCTGTGGAACAGTTGAGTTGTTTATCGGGGCCGGCAGTTACATCCGGTGTTATACATCCGCTTGCAAGCGGAACAAAATCAAAATTTACATTTCCATCGAGAGTCACCGATTTTCCACTCCAAAGTGCACCTTCATATTTTGAATTAGAAGAATTGAATCCGATATAGATGCCTCCATAAGGTGCAAACACCGTACCCTTCCATTGGTTGTTGGAACTACCTGATGTATAATTATAATGTCTCCATGAAGAAACCCTGTCAGAACAATAAGATCCGTTTCCATGAACCTCTGTGAAAATCCTTGCTGCGCTTCCGCCATTTTTTATTTCTACCTGTAGTTTGTAGATTTCAACATCCTCGTGTACATAGATAATAATTTTCCCATTCTGATCACCTTTAAAATCAAATACCAATGTATTTGAACTGCTACCTTCAATATCTATTTCCTTAAACACATAAATTCCCGTACCATTAAAGGTTACGGTTTTATTACCCGACAAACTCAGGTTTTTATATTTCCCCGGGTTGATCGGCCCGGAACCTGTAACAGAATTGTTCCCAACCGGATAAGATGCAAAATTGGTTACTGCAGGCATGGATGGCAGGGTGGGCAGATCCGGAGTTCCGGTAGTCCTGCCTAAACCAGGGGTCGGACCATAGTAGCTGGCGCCGTTTGGTTGCTTAACTTTTCCGGCTATTGAACTTCCTTTCTTATTTATGTAGATCGACCCGTTAACATCGGCATTGCCGGCAAGTTTAAAATAAGAATCTGTTTCAAGCGCATTGCCACTACCCACTGCCGTTACGCGGCCACTAACGGTGGCTTCATCGTCAAGGTACACTTTCCCCAAACTGAAAATACTTCCGGTAAGCTGCAATTTACCTTCAGATTTTATTGCACGCGGGCTACCGATAATCCCATTACCCTTGATGGTGGTACTGCTTCCAAGCGAAACACCGGTTGACCCGGAACCAAGGGACCAGCCTCCGAATATTACAAATTTTGAAATGTCAGAATTCGATTGCTGCGACCATGCACGGTTCGGCATAACCGAAGCAGCTATCAAAAGGAGTGAAAATAATACCTTAATCCTGTTTCCTGCGGGTTTTTGAAACATACAATATAATTTATACCTGGTTGGTGATCATGTGATAACAGCTCAGTGCAGGAATTGCATCGGCTATTTCAAATTCAGAAATGGGTTCAACAGGATACTCAATTTTCAGAAGAAGAAATGTGGGATCGGAAAAAGGTAAGGAGTAGAATGGACTAAAAATCCATGCGCCAAGTTATATCTATTTTTTGTTACGTCATAATATTGATCCAATTCTTTTTTCTGAACCCGGCAACCACGGCGGGTTACAGACGATTATAAAAGTTTGACAATTTCGGAGTTTTAAATTTTCTTTCAACAGGTGTATTTCACGGATCACTCAAATCCCTGGCTTTTTGTATATTTATTCGGATGAAAGAACGAATACTCCGGTTACTGAATCTGAAGAAGTCTGAATCAGCCCATGTACTGGATCTGCTTACCGTTCAGTTCTTTACAGGTGTAGCTACTGCGCTTGTTACTATTCTCGCCATCACAAAATTTATCGATAGCAAAAGCATCGATGAAATTCCCCAGGCATATCTGGTAATTGCATTTGCCCTGCTGGTAATTAATGTGGTTTATGAAAGGCTGGAACATAGCTTATCTGCAGTAAAGCTTTTGAAAATAGTTCTGCTATTTAATACCGTTGTCATATCACTTATTTGGCTGGGCTTTTTCAGTGGTAATGAACATACCGTTGTTTTTATCCTGTTGGTATGGACCATCCTCATTTATATGAGTTCCAGCTATGCTTTCTGGGGACTGGCTTCGCAGTTGTATAATATCAGGGAAAGTAAAAGGATTTTCACCATTCTCGGTTCGGCAGATATCTTATCCAAACTGGTAGGTTATGCCATTGCTTATCCGTTGATGAAAATAATAGATCATCATGTACTGCTTGTGGCAATGGCTTCCTTACTTACCGGTGCATTTCTGTTTACACGGCTTACAAAAAATAAAAGGTGGCAGAGACTTGAAAAGCCCCATCATCAACCGGTTCAGCATGATGTAGTCGAAATAAATACATCCAGGGATCTTATCGCAACAGTTTTTAAAAAGGAACTGATTTTCGCAATTTCCCTTTTATCGCTGATCAGTTATAATGTTTTTAACCTGGTTGATTATACTTTTATCAAGGAGATTAAAAGTCATCATGACGACCTGAAATCACTGGCAAAATTTGTATTGTTCTTCCTCACTTTTGGCAGGGTAACCGCGCTGATACTGAAACTTGTATTTTCAAGCCGTGTGATAGAAAGACTGGGTATTATCACCTGCCTGTTCATTACCCCGCTTAACCTTTTGTTTTTTTCCCTGATGTTCCTTTTTGTAGATGAAGGCCGTTCGGGTTATACACTTTATATTTTCGGGATAATGACCATCCTTACGGAAGTACTCCGGTCAACTATGCAGGAACCCGTCTTCTTTATTTTGTTCCAGCCTTTAAAGGAAAAATTCCGGTTAAAGGGACACCTGATTTCCAAGGGTTATATGCTCCCGCCTTCTTTGATTATAGTAGGCGCTTCTCTGATAATTATGAAAAATCTGCATGTAGAAATATCAATCATGCTGATCGTAAAACTGTTGCTGATCAATCTATTATTGTGGGGCGTAATTATCTTCTTTCTTCGTAATGCTTACCTTAAAACTTTGCGGGATTCGATTAAAAAAGGCGTTTTTACCGCAGATGCAGATGCACATATCCAGGACACGGGAGCAATTGAAATCCTTCTTGAAAAAATCAGTTCAGGAAGACCTACGGAAATTATTTATGCGCTCAAGCTCCTTGAAGATGCCGACTATCCTGACCTTAAAAAAGTGATGGAAAACCTGCTCACGCATTCGTCGATGGAAGTGAGGTATTATGTGATTGACAATATGGGTTCAAAGCCGAACCCCAACCTGGAAATACTGCATACGCTGTTAGAAACCGAACAGAATGCGGCAATTGTTCAGAAACTATTTTCCGTGCTTACCAGGAAGGATCCTGTTTTCCTGAAAAATGCAGCAGACAATATTCACAATTACAGTTATCCTTTGAAAAAAGTGGTTATTACAAGTCTGCTGAACCAAAAGGAATTTGACTTTCTGCATCACGGCGGCAATGATCTGAATGATCTGATCCATTCTCCCAATCCGCAGGAAAGGGAACTGGCAGTACAGGTGATAATGGAACTCAAGAGTGTACGATTCACCGGAGCAATCGAACTACTGATTCAGGATACGGATTCAGTTGTTAAAAAGAATGCAATCATTGCTGCCTGCAGGCTTAAGATAAAACAATTGCTTCCGCAAATAGTGGAAATGCTGCAGGAGCCTGCCAGTAAATACGGAGCGCTGAATGGCCTGCTGCAGTATGGTGATGATCTTTTTCACCATATCCATCATCTCCCAAAAAATCTCCAGGAAGCGTTTACATATGATGCGATAAAGCTGGCCGGCAAAGTGAAAGGACAACATTCAACACACTATCTTCTTCATAAATTAAGAGAGAAGACCCGGTATACAGAAAACATTATTCATTCACTCTGGACAAAGGAATTTATAGCTGAAGATGAACACGACAGTGAACTGTTAAATCAGGTTTTACAGGAATTTCTTCAAGCCGGCAAGCAAAAGATCAATGACTATGTGGAAGTCCCAACTTTCCGGCATGGCGAGGAAATCAGGGAAATCATTGTGTCGGAAATCAGGAATGATCTGATCAGTTCGCTGAAGATTTGCTCTTTGCTTCATAACAACGATGAGTTTAACAGGATTCTGGAACTGATTCAGCATGGTGAGAATTCAAGACTCTATAACGCCGTAGAAATGCTTGACCTTGTGCTTCCTAAAAAAGTTTCGCGGGATCTGAACATTCTGTTTAACTACCTGTTCGACCCAAGCCTCGCAAAAAAAACAGGCAATGTGAGCGATATCAGCCAGTTTTTTAATAAGATTGTTATTGAAGAGGGAAATATATTCAGACCTCTGACAAGGGCTTACTGCATTTATACTTCCTGGAAAACCGGTGAGAAAAAATTTCTACACCAGCTAAAGAAACAAAATTTCAAGGATGAACACGACATCATTGGCGAAACAAGTCAATATGTTTTGAAAGAAATGGAAAGAGATTCACATGCTGATTATCGAAAAAATATTACTTCTTAAAAATTCGGAGATCTTCAATAACTGCCGTGAGGCAGACCTGCTGGATATCGCTTCTATTTGCCAGGAAATCAGAATGGATCAGGACGTTCTGATATTCACCAAAGGCGAACCCGGGCATTGCATGTATTTCATCCATACCGGGAAAGTTCTGATACACGATGAGGAACATCAGCTGGCAATGTTGTCAGAAAATGAAATATTCGGCGAGCTGTCGCTGCTGGACAGTGAGTCGCGCTCGGCAAGTGCAACTACAGCATCAGATTGTATCCTTCTCAAAATAGAACAGGAACCTTTTTATGATCTGGTCTCCACCAATTCTGATATTCTAAAAGGTATCATGCGCACCCTTTGCAAACGTCTCAGGGAACAGGACCGTATAACTGTGGAAATGAAAAACAGGATGAATGTACGCAATGGATAGTCCTCAGCTATAGTCCAAAAAATTCCAGCATTCCTGCTCTTATAAAAGGCCACTGCGGAACCGAACGCATTATTTGCAATTCATCAGCGACTGTACTTTCGTTATCCAGAAACCGGAAAACAGCGGCTGCTTCATTTCTGCTGAATAAACTGGTGAATATATCTTTCCCCTGCGGTCTGCCTTTTTCCAGGATGCGTAACATTACATTGTCGTACCAGCGGAACCTCGCAGCTGTTTTCTTAACATTAAAAGGATGATTGTAATTTATCAGGGAACTGACAATGGCTGCCGACTGTTTCTGGATAAAGCGGAACGTGTACCCTGATGAAGGCTTGGTTTGTCCACCTGCTGTTCCGGTGAAAATGATATTGCCATCCCGCTGCTTAAACCGGCGGCTTGTCATTGGGATTACTCCGGATTCAGTTTCGGTAACAGTGAATTTTCCGGTTTTAATTTTCTGAGCCAGATAGTCACCAAGTACGGAATTATACTCAGCCTTGTCCAGTACTGCGTTTGACAAAACTGTATATTCCATCAACGCCTGCTTTTCTGAAAACGGTAATAAATAAACAAAGGCGGTAGCCCCCTGTTGCGGAACGTTAAAGTCCATTAGTGTCGCCTGCCGGTTGTCAAAAACAGCTTCCTCAGTATTTAAGAACCAGCCGCAAAAATGCTGCAAAAGGAAATGTTCACCCTGTTTCTGTTGCAGGGAATCAGTTATAATACTGCTGAATAAAAAACTACAATAATAATTTCCTTCTCCTGCTTTTAGCATTGCTCCTTCAGCAGTTGATGAAATTTCATTAACCTGTTCGAATATTCGGGTGACAGAAGGGAATTGCTTCAGTACTTCATCACAATACTGATAAAAATCTATTCCCCGGATCATTTTATAAGAATAAGCATCCAAATGAATATGATGGTCCGAGTTTTCGCTCCGCACCCACAATTCCTTCCATGAACTATAAATTATTTCGTCAAAATTGCTTGTACCTTTTTCCCAGAAACACCAGGTACGGTCGTTGGAGACCTTTGCTTCCTTATCTATCAGGAGTAATGTTTTAGATTTCAGCAGACCTGACCGGGCCATATGTACAGCGAGGCTCAGCCCGGCGCAACCGGCTCCGGCAATTATATAATTGTATTGAGTTCTTTTAATAATAAAATCAGGATAAGCTCATTATGGGCCTGGTTTTGTAGAATCTGCAGATATTATTCCTTTAAGAAACATGATGCTGCAATGAAAGAAAGCTATGGAATTTGTTCACTGAATAAAAGATACTCTGAAAAAATATTCTTTTCCGGGAATTAAACCAATCAGTTTTCTTCGGACAGGTCCTTGCCCGTACTGTTTTCCGGTCCGTTGGTTTTCATTGAAACGAAAGGATTAAATTCATTGTCCCTGCGAATTTTCTCCCTGTATTTTTTATGAACATACAGTAATCCAAAACTTTCACCTTCTGTTTTTCCCTTGTGCTTGTGATGCATTTTATGCGCCCACCTTATGGCGCGTATATAGGTATTGCTGCTGCGGCTGAACCAGCGAAAACGCTGATGAATGATAACATCATGAACCATAAAATAAGCAAGGCCATAGGCCATGATTCCGAAGCCTATAGCCTGGAGCCACCAGATATGCCTGATACCGCCAATCAGAATGGAAAGAAAACTTGGAGTGGCAAAAATGAGAAAGAACAGATCATTTTTCTCAAAGAAATGAGGCTCTCCTTCATGATGATCCCTGTGAAGTTTCCAGAGAAAACCATGCATAATCCATTTATGGGACATCCATGTAATTCCCTCCATCACCACAAAACTGCAAACCATAATTATCAGGAAAAACAGAGTATTCATCGCAATTGAAACTAAGTGTTTTAAATATCAATCCGGCCATAGTTTAACACCCGGATTGTAAAAGAGTTGAGTTATCAAAAAACAGGTAAGTTTGAACTGAAAGTATACCACATGACTGAGAAAGAAGAACCATCAGAAGAAAAAAAAGAAACAGTTGCAAAAGAAGAGATCGCGTTCCTGGAAGGTCCCCGGTCCCGCTGGCAGGATTTCAGATTTGTTGTGGAAGTGTGCTTTGAATTTATCCGGGGTTTCAGGGAATTACATTTTATCGGACCCTGTGTTACAGTTTTCGGGTCAGCCAGATTTGGTGAAGAGAGCGAATATTATCAGTTGGCAAGGCAGGTTTCAGGAGAAATAGCAAAGCTTGGATATACTATTCTGACCGGTGGTGGACCTGGAATCATGGAAGCCGCCAACCGGGGTGCAAAGGACGTCGGTGGGCGGTCAGTGGGCTGCAACATCATCCTTCCCCATGAACAAAAACATAATATCTACCTGGATAAATGGGTGAATTTTAAATACTTTTTTGTACGTAAAACACTGCTGATCAAATATTCCTATGCTTTTGTAATTATGCCAGGCGGATTCGGGACACTTGATGAACTTTTTGAAGCTATGACCCTGATCCAGACAAAAAAAATCAAGGATTTCCCGGTGATAATCTTTGATAAAGAATACCACAAAGACCTGATGGAATACATCAGAAAGCTATTGGAAGAAAAAACAATTTCACCTGAAGATCTTAATCTTTTTCTAATAACAGATTCGATTGAGGAGGCGGTAGCACATATCAGAAAAACGATCAGCAAATATGGGCTGCAACCTGCTAAACCCCACCCGCTCCGCTGGTTGCTGGAGAAAGATTTCAGGAGTTTACAGAAATAAACGTTTTAGCATTCAATAGGTTAGAAAAGGTAAAAAAAAATATATCTTTTTTTTTAAAAAGACACAATTTAGCAACTTTGTTATCGTTAAGCCTGAACCCCTACCCCTTCTCCGTTCCCAATTACTTATTAGCCTGAAGCTTTACTGTATCCAGTGAAACATCCTTATTGACATCCAATTTTAAAACTGGTGCAGGTCACCAAAAACATCTTACCATGGATAACCGCATTGTTGACTTATTCATTAAAGAAAATGACGCATGGGATGACATGATCACCCGTCAGACAAAAGAAATTCCGACGCTGGAAAAAATGCTTAGTCAGGTAATTCAGCAAAAGACCACGATCGGAGAACAGACATTAGCAAATGTTACTTATCTAAAACAGGAAATGCAGACCCAGGAAAAATTCATGGGCGAATTAAAAATGGAACTGGCAAGGCAACAGAGTTATCTCGTAAAAGAAAAAAAACATGAAACCGATCCGCACGCGATCCTTACGGTTTCAAGCCAGAATGTACTGCGTGAGCGGATCCGGAATGTTGAAAAAACTTTTATCGAATTGAAATGTAATTTTCTGAATTACATGGCTACTATTCTTTAGGTTATCCCTTTATTTTTCAGAATGCGATAAAATTTACTCGGTAATATTCGGTTGGTTTCAATTACGGCAGACACAGTTCAGATGGTGAATTTGTGTCTGCCTTTTTTTGAATTATTTAGCCTGGTTAAGGCTATTTTTTTAATTGATTTCAGTCAGTTGACTTTCCCTTCGTCTCTAATTCCAGTTATTCTGAATATCTTTTGCAACATTGGGATTTGCATCCTTTTCTGATTGAGGAATCGGCAGGAGAACATTTTTATCCTGGAAAGGTTGCGTTCCCATCTGCACCTGTTTTTCGGCGTTAATTGTTTCCTTGGCTATTCCCCAGCGGATCAGATCAAAATAACGGGATTGTTCACCCGAAAATTCAATCTGCCTTTCTCTTTTAAGAATATTCATGGCATTTGACTGTGAGCCCAGCGAGGTATAAGCTTCGGCACCTACCCGGGCGCGCACCTGGTTGATTAAGTTTAGCGGTTCTGATCCGGTATTGCCTGATTGTATATAGGTTTCTGCAATCATCAGCAGCACATCGGCATACCTGATCACCTGGCTGTTGATAGGGCTTGCAGGCCCGCCATACTGTGCAGTTGATTCATAATACTCATATTTTCTCCACCGATAACCTCCATTGGCATCGGTAAAGGGATAAGCAATCGCTCCACCGCCGCATTGATTGCAATAGTCAATATCGCCGCCTTTTGTTGCATCTCCGTAATAAACAAATTTAGCCCTTGGATCCCTGTAGGGTGTACCATTTACTGGATGGGCGTAGGTAAATGAATTTACTGCAGCCGTTGAGATGAATACGTTTCTCCAGTCGTTAAATCCATATTCCTGCGCGCGACCGGAATGAGTGGCTTTCATACCCCAGGTTTCCTGGCCTCCAAACATATAGTACTGGTTACCGATACCCCAGTCAGTCCACTGTGCATGCATTACCTGGAATATAGTTTCAGAATTTACCTGATTTGTGGTGCTGAACAGATTATCATAGTTGTTCACCAGGGAATAAGTATAGGGGGCCTGAGTAAGTTTCTTCAACTCATCCTGTGCAGGTTGCCATTTTTTCTGATAGAGATATGCTTTACCCAGCAAGGCAACGGCCGCTCCGCGCGTAATCCTTCCCAGATTTCCGTCGTTGTACCCCAAAGGCAAATCAGGGATTGCAGAACTGAGATCTCCTTCAACGGCGGCCCATATCTCCTCAACACTTGCACGTGAAGGATAATTATTTTGTACCGTGCTGGCAAAATCCAGTCGCAGCGGTGCGCGGCCCCATAAGGTCACCAGGTTAAAATTGGCAAATGCCTTTAGAAATTTGGCTTCAGCGATATACTGTTTCTGTTTGATCTGTTCATCCGCAGTTTCCGGCTCCCACAACAGCGCCCTGTCGATTACAATATTCGCCCTGAAAACCATCCGGTATAGTGAAGACCATAAGTCCTGTATCTGTGTATTGGTAGGTCCGAAATTATATTGGGCCAGCTGCAGAAGGTCTCCTAACAGCGGCGCATCGCGTTCGGCATCATTCCCTAAAAGATCGAATATAAAATAGTAGTCCCTTGAATAAAGGCCATTGTGCAGGAGGGTAGCATAGGTTGCTATAATCGCCTGGTTCATGGCCGCATCATTCTCAAAATAAGTTTCAAAAGTGTATGCACTCTGGTTTTGCAATTCCAGCCTCGATTTGCTGCATCCGGTCAGCAAAGTACCGACCAACAGAATCGTGCATATTTTATATAGAATCGGTTTCATTGTACTTAAATTTTAATTTCGATAAATTAGAAATCAACCTGTATTCCAAACAGAAAAGTTCTTGGTTGCGGAAGCTGACCATTGTCGATACCCCGCTGGAATATATAATTCCCACCGCTATCCTGTGTGCTTACTTCCGGATCGTAACCTTTATATTTTGTTATGGTGACAAGATTCTCCGATGCGATATAGAGCCTGAAATTGCTTACTACATTCCCGGTTAAATTTTTAAGAGTAGTTGCGGGGATGCGGTAGCCAATTGTAATGTTCCTCAGACGCAGGAAGCTGCCATCCTCCAGGAAGAAATCGGAAAGCTGCAGATTATTAACCGGATTCTGACCTGCCCTGGGAAGCGGTACATCATCACCAGACTTACGCCAGCGGTCCAGAATAGCTGTACTCGAGTTATGAGGCTTATCAGCAAAATGGGTATAGAGACGCAGGGAATTGGCGAGCTTGAGCCCTGAAACACCTGCAATCACAATATTCAGATCAAATCTATTGTAAGTAAGTCCTGCATTTAAACCATAGAGTATTTTAGGCATCGGGTTTCCAAGAATCTCCTGGTCTGTTGAAGTCAGAAGCCCGTCGTCATTGATATCCCTAAAGATAAAATCACCTGGTAATAAACCGCTTTGATATATCGCCGCCTGGTTGCCGGTTTTCTTTGCCGCCAATGCATTAAGCGCATCGATCTCAGCCTGATCGCGGGCTACATGATCAATCCTGTATCCATAGAAGGAACCGATGGGTGAGCCTGTTGCCGTATAGGTAAAGGCCCCGCTTGACGAGAAGGATCCACTTCGTATAGGCGCAAGAAATTCCTGGCCGAGAGATAAGACCTTGTTTTTATTGAATGCTGCATTTACACTTACGTTGAAACCAACTGTTTTGCCTGTATAATCACTATAACCCAGTGTAATTTCAAGACCTTTATTTTCAGCAGTAGCCGCATTGGTTGCGATATTGCTGTTAACCCCGCCGCTGTTACCAATACCGTTACTCGTTGGTAATGGAACAAATACCAGCAGATCCTTGTTCTTTCTCTTATACCAGTCAATGGTGATGTTCAGTTTGTTTTTAATCACCAGGTCCAGTCCGGCATCCAGCTGATCCGTTTCTTCCCATTTAAGATTTGGATTTGGAATACGATTGACTGTTACGCCGGGAGTGAAGGTTTCATTGATTCCCAAGGAATAAATGAGGTTTCCGGAAGGATCACCCCCATAGGTAACCGCATCTGTAAGGAAAGGAGGAATATTGTTGTTTCCTGTTCGTCCCCAGCTTACACGAAGCTTGCCTTCTGTAACCCATGGAATTGAGTTGCGGACAAACCCTTCTTCTGAAAATTTCCATGCTGCTCCAACACCAGGGAAATTACCAAAGCGATTATTGGCACCAAAATTTGATGCTCCATCACGCCTCATACTGGCAGATAAAACATACTTATTATCGAAAGTATAAATCACCCTGCCGTAATAAGAAATCAAAGCAGTAGAAGCATAACCTGAAGAAGTACCGGTTACATTCTGAGCAAGGGCAACACTCAGGTTCCTTATTACATCATTCGCAATATTACTTCCCGAAGCATTAAGGCTGGATGCCTTTCCGGGATCTATATAACTGTTACCAAGGGTAGCCGAAATATTATGCTTGTCGAAAGTCCTGTTGTATGAAAAAAAGTTTTCAATGATATAATTGGAATAGTTGCTATATCCCTGGGAAGCGCCCCTGGTTGCAAACAGGTAGTTGGCTGCCGTATAGGGCTGATTGAAATCAGTTGATTTTGTTCCACCAACTTTTGCGGAAAACTGTGACCTGAATTTCAACCCTTTGATCAGGTTAACTTCACCAAACAACTGCGGATAGAACACAAATTCATTGTCCTCCGAATTTGTAAGACTTATAGACTGCAACGGATTGCCGGCATTACTGAGATCTTCCACATTGGAAACAATTGCAAAACCTCCTATCACATTCGGGTCATAAATGGGTTTATAGGGGGCCATATTGATAGCATCTCCCAGCGAAGCTACACCACCTGTAGCCCGCGTATAACGCAGGTTCAGGGTTTGACCAAGCCGGAACCTGCCCAATGTTTCTTCAAGACCTATGCGGACATTCAACCTGTTATTGGCGTAATTTTTTACTATCGATTCCTGAGTTATAAAGCCGGTTGAGAAAGTGTAAAGAAATTTATCGGTGCCTCCGCTGATATTGATATGGTTGTTAGTCAGCATTCCTGTTCTGAAAATAGACTCCTGCCAATCTGTGCTATCAATCAGCACTCCGGGACTATTGAATTTTGCGGGCAACTGAATGCTTTGTGTTGTTGCTACATCTTTTACCAGATCGATATAATCTTTTGCTTTTAGTATATCAAGCTGCCTCCAGGCTTTTGCAAAACCAATCTGTGAATTGAATGAAATTTTTGGCCGGCCGCTTACTGCTTTTTTTGTAGTGATGATTACAACTCCATTTGCAGCAGCAGCACCGTAAATAGCGGTGGATGATGCATCTTTCAGGATGGTGATCTGTTCGATATCCTGCACATTCAGACTGTTGAAGAGATTAATATCCCCCTGAATTCCGTCAATCACGTACAATGGATTAACGCTTGTAAAAGAACCGGTACCCCGGATAATGATCTGAGCTCCGGAACCTGGCAGACCATTGGTTTGTACAACCTGAACGCCTGCTGCCTTGCCCTGTAATAATTGTGTCGGGCTGGTTGCAGTATTTGCACCTGCATCTTTTGCTGAAACCACATTTACAGAACCAACCACATCCCTTTTACGGGTAAGGCCATAACCTATTACAACCACCTGGTCCAGACTGTTATCCCTGATTTTGAGCGAAACATTAATTTCAGTGCGGTTACCAACAGTTACTTCAGTAGCTTCATAACCAACATAGGAAATTACAAGAACTGCCTGGGGTTCAACATCGTTTAACACAAAAACACCCTTGCTGTCAGTCGATGTTTTTGTTACAGTTCCCTTTATTTCAATCGTGGCGCCGCTTAGTGCATTGCCTTTATCATCGGTTATTTTTCCATGAACCGGAATGCCCCTGAATATTATATTATCGTCTACCTTCCCGTCGCTGAAGAGGATAATATTATCATCCAACGCACGGAATTCAATATTCAGCGGTTTAAATACTTTGTACAGCAATTCACCAAGCTTCTCCTGGTCAGCTGCAAAACTTACTCTCCGGTTTGCATTTATGATCCCCGAACTGAAAATAAATTTCACGTCTGCCAGCTGTTGAATTTTCGGCAGTACATCTTTTATTTTGATTTTTTCTACAGAGATGGAGATCACCCGCTCCAATACTTCCTGGCCCTTACCTTCACGGGCACTGGAAGTGAAAAAAAACAGGAGCAGAAATATCTGGATAATCGAAATTCTCATTGCTAAAGGTTTGAAAGCAACAAGTCGCCTCTTTTTCATAAATTGAAAAGGTTTTATTCATTACTTAATCGCGGAATAAAATCCAACCAGAAAAGGTTGCCGGCTGGCAATACTCGCAATATTGCCGGCCATTTTAATTATGATCCTGAATTATGTACTTAGTAGAAGATTGTATTTCATATAGCAGAATTTTGGTTATTAAAATTTAGTATTGGTTTATTCAGTTGCAGCCCTTACCTCCCTTAACATAAATTTTTGTTCCTTTGATTTCATAGGATGCCTTAAAGGCCTGACAAAGCAGCTCAAGCTTATGGTAGAGATCCTCCCTCGTAATATCGCCTGAAAAAGTGCAGTTGTTGATTGCCGCATTTTCGATAATGATCTGGATCTGGTAAGCTTTTTCTATTGAGTAGAGCACATTTATCAAAGGCGTATCATCATAAATAAATTTCACAGGAACATTCCTCCCTTCGCCGTCGGCAGCTAATACAGGCTCCGGCTTTTCAACCAGGGAACTGATAAAATGTTTTTCCTGCAATAAATAAGTTAGTTTCTCATTGGGTGCAACTATAATGCGCTTCTCCTCTGTGCCCGAATCAATACTCAACCGCTTTCCGTTTTCATATACGGCGACCCGCCCTGTTTTTACCGCTACAACAATTTTGTTATTGACAATCCGGATATTAAAACTGGTACCCAGCACTTCTGTAACCAGGTTTTTATTGTACACAAAAAAAGGTCGCTGCGTGTTTCTTGTGACTTTGAAAAACCCTTCTCCTTCAAAAAAAACCTCCCTCTTATCCGCAGCAAAATGTGCAGGGAATGCAAGCCTTGAATTGGGTTGCAGCTGAACTTCGCTTCCATCTTCAAGAACCACGGATTTTACTTTATTTGTAGTGTTTATTTCTTCCCTGATTTCCTTGTAATGAGCAAGGTCAGGATTTGTAATTGCCGGCTTTTTCTGTTGTATCAGAAACACAATAAGGAAGGAAAAGAAAATTACCGATGCAGCTGCAATCCACTTAATGGATTTGAAAGAGCGTATCTTTCGCGAACCGGCGACATCAGCCTCCGGTGAACCCGTGGTCTGAAAACGAATCCTGTTCCAGATCCTCATTTCTATTTCCCTGACCTGATCTTCAGTAACAGGTTCTTCCACTTCATCTCCGATCAGATCATACCATTGACTGATCAACTGTTCCTCCTCTTTTGAACAGTTACCTTCCAGGTATTTTTTTAGCAATTGATGAAACTCCGTTCTATCCATTTTGCATGAGGCCTTTTATAACAGGTCAGTCCTCACAGAAAAAACCCTAAAATGAAATGAAAATAATTTTGGATCAGAAGCCAGTGAGCAAAACAATAAGTATGAAGAGAAAGTCTTTAAGATAAGTACGCATCAGTTTTAAGGACTTGGTAATGTGATACTCAACCGCTTTCTCAGAAATATGCATAACCTCGGAAATTTCGCGGGTAGAATAGTTTTCAAACCTGCTTAGCTGGAGTATTGCCTGGGTCTTATAGGGCAGTTTCTTAATTGCCCGTTCTATCGCGGAATTGAGCTCATTCATAAGCATGATATTTTCACAGTCCACAACTTCTGTGTGCTGACCTGAAAATGCCCTGATAGTATGTTTTTCGCGAATGATTTTCGATTCGAGGTAATTGATTACCTGATATTTGATTGCAGTGTGCAGATAACTTTCCAGGCATAGAATTCTTGTGGTCGCACGCTTATTCCACAAGCTTACAAATACATTCTGAACGAGTTCTTCAGCTACTTCGCTGGATCGGACTTTTTTTAGTGCGAGAAAATATAAATGCTTCCAGTATCGATGGTAAATCTCCCTAAAGGAATTTTCATTACCATTTTTCATTTCTTCAAGCAAATCGATATCTGTATAAAACCGGAACTTCATTAATATTGGCAAGCGCATTTCTGCGATAAGAATTATATGAAAGTTAACAATAAGATTTGATCATTCCAGCAATATCATTTCCACAGATTCAGGCCATTTTTTGAAATACCGGCTCCGTGGTCAATTCCTGCGGGTAATTGAGAACCCATTTTACCTGCCAGGGCGGCGTTCCTGCAATAGCTGTTTGAACATGGACCTTCCTGAGGAAATTTCGAAATAGCTATGGCTTCAGGAGATGTCCCACAAATTATGGGCAGATCATCCGTACAGGCTACAAAACACATTGACCGATCACTATCCTAAAAACCTGATTGCCACAAAAAATATTGCCTGTATAAAATACAATTGCACAGCGAAACGATTGACGGGATTGATCCTTAAGCGTTGAAATACAAATAAAAGCATAGCACTCAAAGCAAACCAGCATACATAATTCAGGAAGGGAACAGATCCGTCCCCTTTCCAGATCCAGAACCCTAGTTTTACCGCGCCGGGTTCCATGATCCAGTCGAAAATGGTGGCGAGTAATGCACCTGCCAGAATAAAAACCAACTGATTTCTGATACCGGTTCGGGCTGAATTTTTCCCGGAAGTAACAAGTGAGAAAATCTTATGAGCCAGTGCGGCTGAACAGCAGATAATGATAAACCAGTTCACTCCGATCAAAAGCGGAACGCCGGCAAAAGCCGGCCCCAGCCATTTTCCATAACGATAGCTGCCAAATAAAATGCCTGTTTGCACTCCAGTTATTTCAGCAAGCATTCCAACCGTCCAGCAGATCAGGGCGAAAACATAAAGCCTGTAATTCTTCTCCCCGCGTGTCCGTAAAAGGAAACCAGCCATGATCAGGAGATTAATCGGTGTCAGCACTACGAAGCGATAGCGATCAATATAAAGAATGCCTATCAGCCCTACTGCGTGAATGAGCAAAGCAATCCAGAGTGCATAGTCGGATTTTTTACTTTGCTTTTTTTTCGCGCGGATGATAAACAACTGTACTCCTGTATGTATAACTGACTTATTCAATTCATTTCATTTCTGAGATCCATTTTTTTATCAGGGCAATACCCTCCGTATGCTTAACTGACCGGCCCAGTTCAGGCATCATAATACCCGGATCATCGGATTCCATACGGAACAGGAGTATGGATTCATAGGGATGGCCCGGCACAATATCAAATTTCCGGTTTCCTGAACCACGCCCTGCAGCAACCGGCGTCTTTTCTATTCCCAGCCTTAAAGGATCTTTTTCCTGATACTGCAAAAACAGTCCCGAAGTTCCTGCAGGCCCCTGAGACTGATGACAGAAACCACAATTGATATCCAGCCATAATCTTGCTCTTTCATTTAGTGAACCCGTTGTTTCATCATTCCAAACAATACCTGTGGCTTTCGCATCTGCCACATTGAAACCCGAGAGCTTTTTTAATGAAGTCCAATAGAGCAATTGATTTTTTCTGCCATCAGCATACTGTTTTTCATGATTCAACTGGCGGGCTGCAGGCCCGATAGGTAAAAGAATTTCATTTGAATTATGGCAGCCTTTGCATTGATTCTGATTAGGAATCAGATAGGGATGCTCCTTTTTCTTCCCGGAAGCATCAGTATATTTTACAGTTTTTAATTCTCCTGCCAGGTCAAGTTCTGCATCACTCTGATCATCCTTCCAGATATAAGGCCAGGCAGTCCATACACCGTTCTCTTTTATCAGTAATCTGGTTTCAATTAACCTGCGTCCTTTCGACGCATTTCTCATATCAAAAGGAAAATAAAAGGTTTTAATAAAAATGGTACCCTCGGGAAAATCGAAAACGGTGCTATCATTAAACGCAGCTGATTCACCATCCGGAATTTTTACAAACCGCAGTTTTTCGGCATAGTCTGAAAACAAAGGAGTGGAAAGATCATAGGGTATGATACCGTTTGCAGGGCGTTGTTCCTTCGGATCACCGGAAAAAAATCCATACTGTGAAAGCAAGTGCGGCCGGTCATGGTTTGTAATCAATGCCTGACTGATCAGCAATATAAGTATGAAGCAACAGCAACTATACAGCACAATTCTTTTCATAGCCATTACATAATCAGTGTGTGACAGAAGCAAGGCCGGCCAGGCTGCAGTCCACAGGTTTCGCATCACGCGAAATATTCTTAAAATTATTTGCCGCATCCAGACTTGCGAATCCCGCACCTTTATTATTCCGGACACAAATTCTTTGTGCATCAGGGTAAACACCAGCTGATGTTAGTGCCGCTTTATCAAGTATGCCATCATAAACAATATCCGGCACGTCCTTTCCGAATTTCAGCTTGAAACGGTAAAGTTTACCCATACGGCCACGCATAGTTGCTTTTTTTCTTGGCTTACTGTATACATTATCATGAATATAAATTCCCGTTGGATAGGGATAATAACTGCTGTCCTTAATCGGGTTCTCTGAAATAAAATAACTGAATATCCCTGTTGGAGCTGTTCTGTTATTGGTGATCTGATTATCAAAAACCTCAACATTATTGCAGGCCAGTAAAAGTATGCCGGTGCCCAGCGGGACTTTTGCCACGATATTTCCTTTTGGAGCAAAATTTTTCAGGTTGTTATCGCGCACAATATTGCGGTAGAGTTTACAGTAACCCCCTTTTTTAAGTTTCAGATCGGGAAGATCAAAAACAAGAAGCCCGCCGGTATTGTTGTAAGTTTCATTTTCATAAACTTCAGCATGAAGGGAATTTTCGATTTCGATACCGGCCACATTTTCAAAGGCTTTATTGTTCCGCACAATGATCTGTTTCGACTGACCAACATATATTCCCGCGTCCGATGCCCCGCGTGCCACACATCTTTCAATCAGTACATTTTCACATAACACGGGATAAATTGCATATGATCCGTTGTTCTTATCCGGCTTACCCGTCCAGGCTGCACGGATATTTCTGAAAGTAATTCCATTTACATTCATTGTTTTTATTCCATCCCCTTTGGCGTCTTCCACGCTGAAATCTTCAAGAGTGATATTGGTACAGTTAGTTATGCGGAGCCCTTCGGCACCATTCTGCTGATTTTTGAACGAGAGAATTGTTTTGTCAATTCCTTTCCCCCTTATCGTAATATTTTTTTTCCCTTCCATCGAAAGGGTGGCATCCATTGTATATTTTCCTTCATCCAGCTGAATAGTTTCCCCATCTGCAACGGTGATCAGCTTTGTCTGCCATTGTTTTCGTATATCCGTTTGTGCATTCAAACCGCTGAAGATGAAAAGAAATAATATAAGACAAACAATCCTGGTCATTATCGGGTTTTTATAAAGAAAAGGAAGTTACAAATTTCAAACGTTAAACGTTGAACGTTTTGCGTATCAAATCGCATGCTATTGATGCACTTCGGAAACACAAAGGAATTCCTCCGCCGGGGTGAACTGTTCCACCTGCAAAATACAGCCCTCTGTATTTTTTGCTGAAATTGGGATGACGTTTGAATGCTGAAAAAATACTGTTTGAACTTGCTCCATACAAAGCTCCCTGCCAGGCATCTGTATTCTGTTCTATGTCAGCCGGAGTCATTATTGATTCTGTTTCAATAAGATCTTCCAGCCTGGTTTGGAGCATGCGGTTGAGCTTCCACAGAATTGATTTTCTGATTTCGCTCACCCATTCCTGATCCATGGTGTCTGAACCTGACGGTGCATTGATCATCACAAACCAGTTTTGTTTGCCGGCAGGCGCCATCTGTGCTTCCATCTTCGATGTAAGGTTAATATAGATCGTTGGGTCATGGAAAATTCTTTTCAATTCAAATAAGTTCCGGAATTCTTCCTTCTGATTCTTGCTGAAAAAAATATTATGAAGTTCAAGCCCGGGAAAAATATTACAGATGCCCCAATAAAAAACAAGCGCACTGCTGCTGCGTTCCTGACTTGCTATTTTTTCTGCATACACCGAATCACCGAGGAGATTTTTGAAGGTGAAATATATATCCGCATTGCTCAGCACAATATCAGCTGAGTGCGGTTCACCATTGCAGATAATTCCTGTAATATTCCCTTCATAGGAAACAATTTTTTCAACGGTTGAATTAAAATGAAACCGCACATTCAATTTTTTCGCCAGATCAAACAAAGCATTTACAATACTTATCATCCCGCCTTCGGGATAAAAAATACCTTCATTATGTTCCAGGTGGGGAATGATGCTGAGCATGGCTGGAGCCGAAAAGGGATTACTGCCATTATATGTCGCAAACCTGTTAAAGATCTGCCTGGCTTCACTGCTCTTAAGATGGCGCTTATTGTAATTATCAAGAGATTGAATAAGCAGAGCGGGGCTTGCATCTTTCAGAACACCTGCAGTTTTACGATTGAGCCAGGTGGAAGAATGATGCAGTGTTTTATTCAGAAAAATATTTCCAAGAGAATTATACCGTTGCTCACTATTATGGAGATACTGGTTGATATTAACTTCAGGCTCACCTGCAACAGCATTTAATTCAGCAGCAAATTTTGCCTTGTCGGTATACCCGTTTACAATTTTACCATTCTCAAAAAAATAGCGGCAGGCGATATTCAGTTTCCGATACCTGAATGAGTCCCCGGTATTTTCGCCTGCTAAAGTGAAAAGCTCTTCAATATTTTCAGGCTGTGTAAAAAGCGATGGACCGGTATCAAATACAAATCCGTTTTGTTTAAGCAGGGATAACTTCCCACCAGGGCTGGCATTTTTTTCAAAAACATCTACTGTAAACCCATCGCAGGCCATACGGATAGCCGCCGCCAGACCGGCAATACCGGAACCAATTACGGTCGCTTTTAAATTCCGCATGAAAAAGTGGTCAGTACTTCAAACAGCCTTATCCGGCCATTCCAAGATGTTCCTTCTGAAGGTGGTATTCAAGTTTTGAAAAGGCAATCTTGAACCACTCCGTGTATTTGTGGGGATGAGAAGTGAGGCTCCACCTGGTCTCATCCATATTCTTATAGCAATAATCGCCTACTTCATCTTTGTCAGGATGCAGGAGTCCATCATAGTTCCCGATAAATACATGATCAAATTCATATTCGGTGAGTCCGTTTTCGAAAGCGGCCCGATACACAAATTCAAATGCATGAGTTAAAGGTGTGGAAAAACCCAGCTCTTCACGCAGCCTGCGAGCAGCTGCATCATCGATTGGCTCTCCCGGACGTGGGTGACTGCAACAGGCATTTGTCCAAAGACCGCCACTATGGTATTTTTTCAATGCACGTCTCTGTAACAGCATTTCGCCCCGCCCATTAAAGATAAATACGCTGAAAGCCCGGTGTAACAAAGCTTTCCGGTGTGCCTCCATTTTTTCCATCACACCGATTTCTTCGTCTTTCTCATTAACTAAAATCACATTCTGTTCTCGCATAAGTTAAGCGTTAAAAATGATCACTGCGATTAATAACTTTCGTTTTAATCAATTCGGGTAGGAGGTAAGCTTTTTTTAACGGGGAAAAGCAGAATATTTGGGGTGTGGTATACAGATACAAAATATAAAAAATTCCGGTTCCTTTTATTAAATGATATCCACAAACAATAATAATAGTAATGCTCTAAAAATGAAAGGGTAACACTGTTAATAATTAAAAAAACTTCATTTGTTCACAAATATTTACGAAAAACGAAAGCCGGCCATTTCGACCGGCTTTCACCTGCAAAAGCTTACGGGCTTAAAACAAGTACTTTAAAGTTAATATAAATAATTTGAAATTGCCACCGGAATATTTAAAAGTTTTACTGTTGAACATTTAACGTTGAACGTTGTATGTTAAACGTTTAACCTTCAATTGCATTAAGCACTTCTTTGCTGATCGGGCTTACTGATGGGTCAAAACAGCAAAGTAAACGCCCATCTTCATCAATAAGATATTTGGAAAAATTCCAGGACGGCGGATGATCATTCCAGCCGTTTTTTTCTTTTTTTGTCAGCCATTGAAAAACAGGATGCTGCTCAGGGCCCGGAAGCACAGAACTTTTTAATACCAGCGGGAAGCTGACACCATAATTTATTTTACAAAAATGAGCAATCTCTTCATCATTGCCTTTTTCCTGTTCTTTAAAATCATTTGCCGGAAATCCGATCACTTCAAGTTTATCGCCAAACATCTCTTTCAGTTCCTGCAACTCCTCATACTGTGGCGTATAACCGCAATTACTTGCTGTATTCACGATGAGTATCTTTTTTCCCTGCAAGGTGGCAAGCGTAATTTTCTCACCGTTATTGAGTGAAACTTCAAGCTTATAAACAGATTCAGGTGGTATAGTCTCATGCATTTCCTTACGAATAGTTGTGCCCCTTCCGGTGAGATAGTTGAATACCGAAAAGATAGGATAAAATGTTTTCAATAATTTTTGGCGGCCCGTCATTTTCATTACGTCTCAAATTACTTTAAAATTAAAGAAGGACTGGCAGCAATATCATTTTACAGGCGGAAGGCCCGGCGGAGCCATTTGATTTTTCCTTTATAAGGTGGATACCATAACGGAACATCAAACCAGGTTGGAGAACGCAGGATGCTTTTCGGGCGGGTAAAAGTCTGAAATCCTGCAAAACCATGATACTGGCCAATGCCGCTTCCACCTACACCACCAAAAGGAAGATTGGGATTGCCCAGGTGAATTATTCCGTTATTAATACAACCCCCTCCAAAACGTACATGGCTTGTATAAAATTCTTCGGTTGTACGTGAACGTGTATAAAGATATAAAGCAAGCGGATATGGTTTTGAAGCTATCATATTTACCACTTCTTCCCTTTTGGAAAAACTGAATACGGGCAATAATGGCCCGAATATCTCTTCCTGCATTACCGGATCGTCCGGTGAAACCTCTTCCATCAATGTTGGCGCAATAAAAAGATCTCCGGCATCCTGCTGCCCGCCAAAAATGATCCGACCTTTTTTCATCATCCGGCTCACCGCTTCAAATCTTTTTTGATTGATGAGGCGGGGATAGTCAGGACTTTTCTGCACATCAGGTCCGAACATATTCTGCCAACTGGAAATGATTTTTTCAATCAGGGCATCTTTTACCGAACTATGCACCAGCAAATAATCAGGCGCAACACAAACCTGTCCGGCATTTATAGATTTACTCCAGGCGATTTTTTTTGCAGCGAAATCCAGATCGGCATCCGCTTCTACAATACATGGACTTTTACCTCCCAGCTCCAGTGTTACAGGGCTCAGGTGTTTTGCTGCTGATTGCATGATCAGTTTTCCGACGCGTTCACTGCCTGTAAAAAATATATGATCGAAATGAAAACGGTCGGTCAGCTGTTGTGTAACCATCGGACCTGATACCTGGATTACGGCCAGGTAGTTTTCATCAAAATTTTCAGAAATTATTTTTTCAATTACATCTGATACGTATACAGCTTCGTCTGAAGGTTTAAGTATTGCGGTATTTCCCCCGGCTATTGCACTCACAAGCGAACACATGATGAGCATAAAAGGATAATTCCAGGGGCCGATAGTCAAAACAATACCGAGCGGATCAGCTTTGATATAACTCCGCGAGGGTAGAAACATTAAAGGAGTAGGTACACGTTTTATCCGCATCCATTCATGCAGGTGCTTTCGCGCAAATTTTATTTCGGCAAGCACAGGACCTATTTCTGTTCCGAAAGATTCATATTCGGATCTGCGGAGATCTTTATTCAATGCTTCCATCAGCAGAGCCTCGTTGGCAACAATGGCTTTTTCAAGAATATCCAATTGCTTTATCCGGAATGCTGCCGGCCTTGTTGCTCCTGATTGAAAAAAAGCCTGCTGTGAATGATACACTCTTTCTGCATGCGTTGCAATCCCATCCAGCTCCATAGCCGAAATTTTCTGATCTACCGTAATTGCATCCATAAACAAGAGGTTAGTGGTAAAGAAACCAGCAGCATTTTCTGAAGTCTAAAGATACAAATGTCTGGGTTCAGAAAAACGGGACAGATCATTTAATATCCATGCTTGAATATGGTAAATTGGGGCAATCAGCAAGGTATAAACGAGTTCCTGAAGAATGTAAATTTCAAATTGCTAATTTTACAGGTCAATATATATATGAGCATACTTGTAGTTGAAGACGATCCACAGATAAGCCAGCACATAAAAGAAACTTTTATTGCAGAAGGTTATGAGGTGGAAACTGCTTTCGACGGGTTCCTGGCGGAAAAGATGCTGAAAAGAAATAGCTATGAATGCGTGGTACTTGATATAAATCGGCCGCATAAAAACGGATACGATATCTGCCGTTCATTCAGGCAATACAACACAAATACGCCTGTTCTTCTCCTTACTGCCTTTGATGAACTGGAGGATAAAATACAGGGTTTTGACTATGGTGCCGACGACTATCTAACAAAACCCTTTTATATGCAGGAATTACTTATCCGGGTGAGGTCGCTCATTAAAAGAAATCATACTGTAGCAACGGAAGAAGCAGATCAGGTTCTCACCATTCATGATATTACCATTAACAGGCGCACTAAAAAAATAACCCGCAACAATATTCCAATTCTACTGACACCGCGCGAATACCAGATTCTTCTGAGGCTTGTACTTGCCAACGGAGAAATGGTTTCCAAACAGGATCTGGTGAAGGAAATCT
>JAATGW010000660.1 GCA_015654495.1 Chitinophagales bacterium | reverse complement strand
ATGCCAGAAATGGAAGGCGTGAACGCCATTTCCCTGCTCAGGAATGAACTTGAAGACGTGAAGATCATTGGACTGACCATGTACGATGACCAGGAAATGATCTCCCCCATGATGGAAAGAGGAGCTAAGGCCTATCTCACCAAGACGACCGACCCTGAAGAGATCTATAATGCGATCCTGGCCTGCATGAACGATGATTTTTATTTCAATGATCTTGTTAATAAGGCGGTGATGCTGAAACTTCAGCATAAAAAAACGGTTCGTCAATACTATCCTAATCCGGTAAAACTTTCGGAAAAAGAGCTGAAGATTCTGAAACTGATAGCGGAAGACAAGACCACCGAAGAAATTTCCAAGGAGGTTTATCTCTCACCACGCACCATCGAGACTATCCGGCAGAATATGAAAACAAAGGTTGGTGCAAAAACGATTGCCGGTCTGGTAATGTATGGTATGCGCAATAAACTGATTGATTGATCAGAAAGTTACCAATCCATGTTTGATCGCGTACATGGTTAGTCCCACCCTGCTTTTTACATCCAGCCTCGTAAACAACATGTCCCTGATCCCGTCAATTGCTCTCGGATTCATTTTCATCTTTTGCGCAATTTCTTTATAGGTCATTTCAGTACATGCATGTTTCAGAAATTCCACTTCCTGGTCATTAAGCATAATTTTCTGAAATAAGGGAACCTTATCTTCGGAATCTTTGAAAAGACCTGCGAGTTTGCTGCTGGTATGTGCGGAATAATAGTATCCCTGCTCCATTACGGATTGAATTGCAAACATTAGTTCTGTCGGATGTATGTCTTTCTTCATAAAACCTTTAACGCCCGCTTTTAGCAACCTTATTAAAACGAGTTCTGAATCATACATAGTCAGCATTAAAACATGAACAGCGGGGTGGGTTTGCTGCAGCCATTCAGCTGTTGCATGGCCATCCATGACAGGCATATTCAGATCCAGTATTGCGATATCAGGAATATTATCATTTTCAATCTGGTTTTTTAATTCAGCGCCATTGGACACCTCAATGGTTACTGTACATTTTTCTGAACTGTTGATCAGATTCGCTAGGGCGTGCCTGAGAAGGATGTGATCGTCAACTAAGGCGACTTTGATTTTTTGTTCCATTGATACTGATTTGTTCTTCCAGAGGAATATGTAATGTCAAGATTGTTCCGGTATTAGGTATACTTTGAATATCGAATTTTGCATTTAGCATTTTTGCACGATTGCGGATATTGTTGAGGCCCATGCCAGGTTTTTTTCTGCTGCCGTCGTTTTGTCTTTTATCTTTAAAACCAATCCCATTGTCTCCTATAATTAAATTGAGCTCGTTTATTTGATATGCAAGAGTCAAGCTGATACAATTTGCGTAGCTATGTTTTAGGATATTATTACAAGCCTCCTGAACTATTCTGTATATGATCAGTTCTTTATCGGGATCCATAAATACAAACTCGCCTGTAACCTTAAAATCAATTTCAAATTTTCCCGATCTTGAGAAAATGGCAAGTTCGGATTCAAGCGCGTGTATCAGTCCGTGAGTTTTTATTAATTCTGAATCCATTGACTTGGAAATGTCATTTAGGTCGCTTAAAGCTTTACTAATCAGGTCGACAGAATTTTCAACAACGGATTTTGTTTCGTGATCTACAGTTTCAAGTGTATTCAAGTGCAATTTTGAAAGTGCAAGAGTGAGACTAATATTATCATGAATCTCCTGTGAAATTTTTTTAAAAGTATTTTCCTGCACTTCTAATTGTGCAGCCAGGATTGCTTTTTCATGATTTAAGTTTACAATTTGCAAATTCCTTTTGTTTTTATTTTGTTTCTTTTGGTATAACCAAATAATCATGAAAATGAAACATATAAAAAGTAGTATGACTGCAGTTGTGATGGTTATAATTTCCGTAAAATAGCTGTTGTCCTTTTGCATTTGAAAGCTACTGCAATTGAAATGTTAAGAAAAAAATACGCGATATAGTTTACGCTATTTACTATTTCCAATAGCTTCGGAGCATTTTGATCTATTGTATCAAATATGAAATAGGATGGACTTGTAATTCCAAAAAAGAGAAATATTCCAGCGACTATAATGAAATCGGAATTTTTAAATAGAGCTTGTAATTCGTCGGTTTTAAGTATCTGTAAAAAAAATGTGATGGAAAGGACTAAAAAAATAATACACTCGATTGTGCAAAATTTTGAATAGTATTTGGTAAGAATATCTAAACCCAAAATTTGGGAAGGAATAAATATCAGAATACTTACAACTAAAATAATTTTGATTAATTTCTTATAAAATGTGAATATGAGGATTGATTTGAAATAATTTAATAGCAATACATACTCGGATATCACATATAAACTCCTCGAAAGATAAAATCCACTCTCAGAAAATCCATTCATTATACCTGTTAAAACATATGTAGATTGAATTATTGACATGATAAGTATTATATAAATATTCTTTAGATACTTAAGTTCGTGAAGACTTTTACTGCCTTCGTAAATTGCATATATGTTGGTCACAATATACAGCAGCATGAAAATGTGTTCGAACATCAAGTGGTATTTTTCACTATGTAATTTTAGCGCTTAACTGCTGATCGTGAAACTTTATGTCCCGAGAAAAACCTCAAATTTTTGGAGAAAAAAACATTTGATTTGGATGAAAAAACAGCGTTGATTTTGAGTTTTTATAAATAAAATACTCAAATTTTTCTGCATCTTCAACCAGTCTGCCTAACCCTTTCGTACAACCCCACTCCCTTTCCCGTATTTATACCATTCCCGGATCGGGTATAATTACCATTCCAAAATTGGCTGATTTACAGTATACTTGCAGGAAGAAATACAAAATATCCTTACCTGGAAAAAAACCATTCAATGTATAATCCAATGAGAAAAGATGAGCCCGGCGAGCTGATCAAAGTTGTAATAGCAGACGACCATATCCTCTTCAGAGCCGGCGTGAAAACAGCCCTTTCCATGCAGAAAGATATCCGCATGATAGGCGAGGCAGATAATGGCATGCAGCTGCTTAATCTGTTGAAACACATTAGTCCTGACGTTATTTTGCTGGATATTCAGATGCCGATTATGGACGGGATAACCACCCTGCCGGAAATCAAAAAGCTGTATCCGGACATACGGGTAATTATGCTCACCATGCACAATGACCATTCCATGATCTCCAAACTCATGGAACTCGGCGCCAACTCCTATCTCACCAAGAATTCGGACTCAGAAGTGATTTATGAAGCGATTAAAACCGTAGTTAAGGAAGAATATTATTTCAATCAACTCACAAATAAGGCCCTGATCGATGGATTGCGGGTGAAACGCCAGGCCGAAGCTTCTATGCCGGTGGATGCAAAACTCACTGATAAAGAGATCACTATCCTTAAAATGATGTGTGAGGAAAAAAGCACCAAGGAAATTGCCGACCTGGTGGACCTCAGCCCTCGAACGGTTGAAGCTATCCGCGATAAACTGAAAAACAAAACCGGCGCTAAATCAATGGCGGGGCTGGTAATGTACGCAGTAAAAACCGGCATCATCGAAAACAAATAGTCTTTTTTACAGGATAGTCATGACTTAATTTAGCCGGATGGCCGGTTATTTTAATTTTAATGGCAGCATTCTGCCCGCTACCGAAAATATTATTGGTCCGGGTAATCGTGCTTTTCGCTACGGGGAAGGCGTTTTTGAAACCATACGTGTTTGTGGTGACTCTATCCCCCTGCTTGATTTGCATATCAACCGCGCTGTGAAAGGTCTTTATTTGCTGGGCTTCAACATTCCACCATCGTTTGACCGCCATTTTTTTTCCGAACAGATCCAAAGACTTAATCTTAAAAATAACCATGGCTCCCAGGTGCGTATAAGACTTGCTTTTTTTGGTGGCGATAAGCCATTGTACAGTATTAATGCGGGCGATCCGGATTTTGTAATTCAATCCTGGGATTTGCCTGATGCATACCATTCATTTAATAAAAACGGCTTAAGTATTGGCGTATTCCCGGATGCAATAAAATCACCGGACAAATATTCGCATTTAAAGAGTAACAATTACCTGCCATATCTTACCGGTGCGGCATACGCGAAGAAAATGGGACTGGATGATGCCCTGATCCTAAATCCCCATTCCAGGATAGCTGACGCCTATACAGCAAATATTTTCTGGATCCGGGAAAATGAAATTTTCACTCCACCTCTTTCTGAAGGAGCGGTAGCCGGCGTTATGCGCGAATGGTTGTTGAAAAAACTTCCCGAAAATGGATTTTCAGTAAATGAAAAAGAATTGACCTCTGCTGAACTGGAGAAGGCCGATGAAGTATTTCTTACAAATGCATTGTATGGACTACGCTGGGTGCAGCATTTTAATAGCAAAGTCTATACCGGATCCACTTGCAACAGGATTTATAAAAATCTGATCGGGCCTTTATTTGCAACTGGTATATAGGACCTGCTGATCTACCGCTTTATAAAAAGGTAGCGGATTGTGGTTTTGTTGCGCGAAAATTGCCGGGGATTGGCAGACGGGAAGGATAAAAACCCTGCACCTGATGAATGTTGGTAAAATGAGAGCTGAAGATTCAAACCATCGGTTGTAAATATTGTTTAGAGATCATATGGAAAAAGAACCGGTAGCGATCTTCTGGTTTCGCCGCGATCTCCGTCTTCATGATAATACCGCACTGTATCATTCGCTTCGGTCAGGCCTTCCGGTTATACCACTGTTTATTTTTGATACCAATATTCTCGATCAACTCGAAGATAAGGACGATGCACGCGTGACTTTTATTTACAGACAGGTTGAATCCATTCGCAAGGAATTGCACAAACAGGGAATCGGTTTTGAGGTAAGGACAGGAAGGCCGGAAACTATATTCACCGAACTGATCCATAAATACAACCTGAAAAAAGTATTTACCAATCACGACTATGAACCCTATGCAGGAAAGCGGGATAAAAAGATTAAGGAGCTATTTAATGAAAATGAGATCCGGTTTTTCAGTTATAAAGACCAGGTGATTTTCGAAAAAAATGAAATAGTTAAAGATAACGGTGAGCCGTACACTGTTTATACTCCATACAGTAAAAAGTGGAAAGCGACGCTGAATAAATTCTACCAGAAATCATATCCGGTTGAAAAATATGCAGACAGGTTTTTTAAACAGGATCTGATTGCATTTCCTTCTTTGAAACAGTTGGGTTTTGTTGAGTCTGCCATGAAATTTCCTTCCCCAATCCCTGACAATGAATTATTAGGTCACTACAATGAAACAAGGAACTATCCCGGAATCCTGGGAACATCACGACTTGGAATTCATCTTCGCTTTGGTACTATCAGTATAAGAGAAATTGTAAGATCGGCCGTTGAACTGAATGAAACATTTCTGAATGAACTCATCTGGCGTGAGTTTTACCAGATGATACTCTGGCATTTTCCACATGTAGGTGAAGGGAAATCATTCAAACCTGCCTATGATCTGATCCGTTGGCGGAATAATGAAGAAGAATTTGAAAAATGGTGTGAGGGAAAAACAGGTTATCCGCTGGTAGACGCGGGAATGCGTGAACTGAGCGCCACCGGTTTCATGCACAACCGGGTAAGGATGGTCACAGCAAGCTTTCTCGCCAAACATTTACTGATTGACTGGCGATGGGGCGAAGCCTAGTTCGCAAGAAAATTGCTTGACTATGATCTTGCTGCTAACAATGGCGGCTGGCAATGGTCAGCCGGCTGTGGCTGTGATGCAGCACCCTATTTCAGGATCTTTAATCCCACATTGCAGACAAAGAAATTCGACAAGGATCTGCAATATATCGGGAAATGGGTGCCCGGGTTAAACGATCTCGCCTATCCTAAACCGATAGTAGAACATGAGTATGCGATAAAAAGATGCCTCGAAGTTTATGGAGCGGCTCTGAAAAATTCAATGGTCGGGTTTAAATAAAAACTTCATAAGAACCTGCCTGCGGTTCGGGGAAAACCTGCAAAGCTGTTTCCAGCAGCGTCCACACGGCAGCACGGCCCTCTGAACCCAACCCAAGACTGAATTGGTTTACATATAAATCAATATGGGAGCGCATAACGGATTCATCCATTTCCTGCGCATTTGTTTTTACATATTCAGGAAGTTCCGGATAATTTTCCTGTGCATATTCGATACTCCTTCGGATTATCCTGTCCACTTTTTTCATGAGCGCATGATCTATTGACCGGCGCATTACGATGCCTCCCAGTGGAATCGGATTACCTGTTTCCGTTTCCCAGTATTCACCAAGATCCATCCACTTTTTCAATCCCTTTTTTTCATAGGTGAAACGGCCTTCATGAATAAGAACTCCCGCATCCACATCGCCCGCGAGCACCGCATTTTCGATATTATTAAAAGGCATAAAAACTTTCTGCTTTGTTTGCGGAAATGCAAGAGAATATAAGAGATGTGCAGTTGTATGTCGTCCAGGTAATGCCACCATACCTCCCTGGATCTGTTCTTCTATTTGCACTGCCTCTTTTGTTGCAACTAATAAAGGTCCTACTCCGCGACCAACTGCACCACCGGCGTCGAGTACCCGATAATTCGGAATCACCAATGGCAGGACTCCATAGCTGATCTTGCAGATATCAGGTATGTCGTTCAATACAAGCCGGTTCAGGGTCTCAACATCTTCAAGGCGAACTTCAAAATCAAGTCCTTCTGTATCAATTTTTTTGTTGACTATCGCGTCAAAAATAAAAGTATCATTGGGGCAGGGAGAAAAAAAGAGGGTCAGTTTCATATCTGGTGGAGTTCTGCAATTTTGTTGATGAGTAGTATTACATTTTCATTAGTCCGGTGAACAGCTTCCGTTAATTTCCAGTTTGATTTATTTCTTTCACCGATAAAATTTGAAATGGCCCGTATCTGAACAAAGGGCACCTGCTCTTCAAGGCAAACCTTATGAAAAGCAGCTCCTTCCATGGATTCAATAACAGGTGCATATTTCTGGATATAGGTCTGGGTTCGTTCAGCTGAAGTGGTAATTTCGTTTACTGAAACAGACCTCACCTGCCTTAGCGGTAATTTATCCATTAAACTTGTATTCGGATTGATCAGTTTCTTGTTGGTAACTGGCGGCTGGCCTGGATCGGCAAGGGAAAGATCATAAATATCCATCCATTCTTCATTTTCCATCACACCCAGGTCAGCAACAATTTCTTCTTTTACAACAACAACCGATTCGGGTGGAAAAAGCGGACTAAAACTGCCTGCGATCCCAGCCTGAATAGCCAGGTCGGGTCTTTCACGATACATATGGCGTGTGAGGGAATAGGATGCATTCATCAGACCAATACCTGTAATCAGACAGGTTATTTTGTGATGCGATCTCAGGTAGAGCCTTTCTGAAAGATAAATTCTCAGAGGTTCAATTTCCTGATTTGTTGCCGCGGCCACCACAATTTTCATCTGGCAAAATTGGGCTTTTTCCTTTGATTTGAAATGCAATCAGGTTCCCGGCCTTAAAAAGCCGGCAAATGATTAGCAACCAGCAACCAGCGACCAGACTCCAGACTCCAGACCCCAGACTCATGACTATTTGACCGCATCCCTGTACCTTTGCCCTCCATTATTTTATTGAATTCTATGGTTTATCTCACAAGGGT
>JAATGW010000008.1 GCA_015654495.1 Chitinophagales bacterium | reverse complement strand
TGCTTTCCCTGGGAACAGAAAGGGAACAATTGAAATAAACATGCAGAGAGACGAAGATCGGATCACATTAATCATTGCCGATGACGGTATTGGAATCGACAGTTCTTTAATCAACAGTGTTTCTGATTCATTGGGTCTCCAACTGATAAGAGGACTCAGTAAAGACATTAAAGCCGATTTAAATTTTAACAATAGTCATGGAACCAGCATCTGTATCGTTTTTAATCTGAATCCGATCAGCACACATCATCACCTGCTGGAAGAGCTGCAGGTAAATGAAATGTATGTGTGAAATAGTACAGTACTATTTTAGACGCCATCCGGTTTTCAGAAAAAATCCTGCATTTCCGATTAGGAATAAACACAAAATTCTTTGTGTATTTCTAAAATCATAAAGCGATATCAATGAGAAAAAAACTGTTTTTGTTTTTAACGTTGACAGTGTTTTATTTTCCAGGGTTGACACAGGAACTCCCTTACAACAATTTAGGGGTTACAAACTCAGGGAAAAATCCGGAAGAATTATTCAGCGAACTCAATATGGCTAAACCAGATACCAATAAGGTTAAGGTATTGGTTTATTTATGCGGTTATCATTGGAGTAATGGGCGCAATACGGACAGCATTTCGCTATACGCGGAGGAGGCGCGGACATTAAGCCGGGCACTTCATTATAATCCCGGCTTTTATGAAGCCTGTTTTATTTTATGCAAAAATCATCTGATAAAAGGAGAGGTTAGTAAAGCTGTTAAGGGCTTAGCTGAAGTGAGCGATGATCAGGAAGCACGTCTTCGGTTAGCAATCGGCGAACATTATCTATTTCTTCCGGGACTGGAAAAGAAGAACCTGGATAGTGCTTTTTTGTATTTCAGTGAGGCCCTGCGAATCGCCAAATTAATCAGTAACGAGAAGTGGAAACATCAATGCCTGATTGCATTAGGCAAATATTATTTTGCCGATGGCCAGTTCAACAGTGGGAAAAATTCTTTTCTTGAGATTATTAAAGATTTACAACGAACTGGCAACCGGTCGGCTGAGGCATATATCTGGTCAGAGTTAGGAATTTATATGCCGGATACAGACAGCACCTTTAAGGATCAACTAATGGCATATGGCAACGCTGCTAAGATGTACCTTGAGTTAAAAGATACCGCTAATGCCACTTCCGCCCTGTATGAAATTGGTGGAGTTTATATGCGCCAATCTGACTTTGCCCAGGCAAAACTGCAATATGAATACGCTCTCCGGCTTCGCAAAGCTTCGGGCATGAAAAAGTTGTATAAAATTCAGGCTCTGCTTGCGTTTACAAGCTATGGTGCCGGTAACCTCGATGAAGCGCTTGCCTTGGTGTTGGAAGCAAAAAAAAATATTGTGTCTTTCAACGATCAAGGGATGTCTCGTTTCATCGCTTTGTTGCAGGGTCTGATCTATCGCGATGATGGCCAGCAGGAAAAGAGTTTGCAATACTTGTTGGAAATAAAGAATGACTATGATGGCCTGCGTTATTTGGTTTACAGTAAAATAGCGGAGCAATACCTGCTGTTGAATCAGCCTCATAAAGCGCTATTATTTATCAGGGATGCGGAGAATAAAAATCTTCCCATCTGGCCGGCTGATAAAGAAACGCTGGCGGCCATTAAAGGCGATATATATAGTGCCCTGGAAAAACCGGTAACAGCAGAAAAGTATTATTTGCAAATGATACAGTTGGACAAGGAAGTACAAACCACCAGATCCAGGGAAATTCAACCTCTTTCTTTAAGCTTATCCGGTTCGGAAGCATACTATAAAATTGCAAAGTTTTACGAAGACCAGAAGAAATACAATATCGCCGGAAGTTATGCGGACCGGGCCTTGCAAATTAATTCATTTACGGGGATCCATCAATATACCGCACAACTTATGCGGCAAATATGGTGGATTAAATTTAAAGCAGATTCTGTAGCTGGAAATTACATCTCCGCAATTCAGAATTATGAGAAATATACTGCGCTGAGTGATTCTATTTTTAACGAAAAAAAAACCAGGCAGCTGCAAGGTCTCCAGGTGCAGCATGAAACAGAAAAAAAGGAAAATGATATTAAATCAAGAGACCAGCAAATACAGACTTTAACGCAGAATGATTTATTGCGTCAGTCCAATCTGGAACAGGCCCATCTTATCAGAAATATTTCCATTGCTTTATTGGCGATATTACTTGCTTCCGGAGGCCTTCTATATAAACAGTACCGGCAAAAACAAAAAAGCGCAGCGCTGATAGCAGAAACAAATAAAGTGATCAGTCAAAAGAACCTGGCTATCACTCAAAAAAATGAAACACTCGAACAACTGGTTACAGAGAAAGAATGGCTTTTAAAAGAAGTGCATCACCGCGTGAAGAATAACCTGCATACCGTTATCTGTTTACTGGAATCACAGGCGGCCTACCTGGAAAACGATGCGAGAAAAGCAAATGAAATCAGCCAGCAAAGAATTTATACGATGTCGCTGATACACCAGAAAATCTATCAATCTGAAGATATCAAATCGATCGACATGTCGGTATATCTTCCTGAATTTATCCAGTACCTCGATGATAGTTTCGGAAATAATCTTCGTGTTCATTTTAACGTCGATATCGATACGATTCACCTGGATATATCACAAGCTGTACCCGTTGCGCTGATCATTAATGTAGCTGTTACCAATTCTATTAAATATGCTTTCCCTGGGAACAGAAAGGGAACAATTGACATAAACATGCAGAGTGTCGAAGATCAGATCACATGAATCATTGACGATATCGGTATTGGATGCGCTAGGGCTCGCTTTAAAAATGGGGCGGACTCAGTGGGATAACAAGTCATAAGAGGTCTGAG
>JAATGW010000800.1 GCA_015654495.1 Chitinophagales bacterium | reverse complement strand
AGTTTTTCTGCCGGGAAGGCGGAATGACGGGATGACGAAGACATATACGCTGTTTTTTTATCCCGCCAGGCTTTTCGGCTACCCGCCTTTCCGGCAAAGAAGGAAGTTATTTAGTAGTAGCCAGTAGGCAGTAGGCAGAAGGCAGAAGGGAGCAGCCGGCGTTTGGAGACTTGATGCCTAAGTGTTTTTTTCCGTTACTGTTTCTGTTACTGTTTCTGTTTCTGTTTTTCAGTCTCTATAACAGCGCGACGAAAATGTTCAGTGAAAAATAACTTGAAAATCTAAACCAGTGACCAGGAGGAAGCAGATTAGAAAAATCTTTCATGATTGGTTTTAGTATATAGTTTTTCTGCCGGGAAGGCGGGATGACGGGATTACGATGTTTTTTATCCCGCCTGCTTTCCGGCTCACCGCCTTACCGGCAAAAAAAGGAAGTTAAATAGTAGGGGCTGTTTACTTCGCACTTCGGCTTTCGTATTTCAGATGACATTATAAAAACACACAATAGTGAATTGTAAGTACCGGGCAAAGAAGGTGAGGGACCTGAATTCATTATTGTTTTAAATTAGTAACAAACGGATTTTTTTGGGAGACCTAAAATAACCTGATGCGGAAGATACTTATTTCATTTTTCCTGATTTTCACAACTTACCTGTATTCGACTGCACAGCATTCTGACCTTGACAGCATCAGGCAGGAACTCAACAGCCATGCTACTGAAGACAGTACTCTTGCATTGCATTTGATAAATTTCAGTCTTCTGATCTCAAAACAGGATCGCGATAGTGGACTAGTGTACGGTCGGGAAGCCCTCAGACTTGCCCGGGAGCTAAAATGGCTTCGAGGTGAAGGCATGACCTTAAATAATTTATCGGGTTTGATGCTTGTAGAAAACAGGTATGATAGTGCTGTAATATTTGCGCTGCTGGGATTAAAAATTGCTGAAGAAATTAATGACAGCATGTTGCTTTCCCGTGCACACACCATGCTTAGTGAAAATTACCGGCTGCTCAATAATCCGAAAAATGTATATCACGCTGAAAAATATCTCAGCATTGCCGAGGCTCTGGGAAATGACACGATGACACTCGATGCGGTCGTAAAACTGGCAAGAGTTTATGATGAATCAGAAGACAAAACAAAACGGGATAAGATGATTTCTCATGGATTAAACCTGGCAGCAGGATTGAAGGACGAAATTAACATTGCCCGTCTTAAAGAGCAAATCGTTGATGATTACTATCATCAGGGAAATTACCGCGAAGCTGCAAAAGGGTTCAGAGAAATTTTAGCGATCTGGGAAAAGAACGGTAACGGTGCTGCCATCGCCTGGATACAGACGCTGATAAGTTCAAGTTATCTTGAATGGGGTAAGATGGATAGTGCCTTATTTTTTGCAGAAGCATCACTCGCCACGGCCAGGAAATACTCACTTAAGAAGGAACTCGGCAATGCATATGGGACGCTGGCCGACTATTATTATAATAACGGCAACTTCAAAAAAGCATTGGAATACCATCTTTCAGCCGATTCGGTGCGCAGAGAATTGGACAATTCTCAAACGGCACTCCATACTGAACGTGCGCAACTGCAATACGAGCAGGCAAAAAAGGACGCAATCGTTCAGGCAGAGCAGGCCATGAAGGAGTTCAATGCTCTGCGCACCAGAAACATCCTGTATTTCATATTGAGTTTGTTTTTGGTGATTGCCATTTTTCTTTTTATCAATAACCGGCAGCAGCAGAAAGCAAAAAATAAAGTAGAGCATGCTTATGATGCTTTGAAATCCGCGCAGGCGCAGCTTATTCAGAAAGAAAAAATGGCTTCGCTTGGTGAACTTACTGCCGGCATAGCACATGAAATTCAGAATCCTCTCAATTTTGTAAATAATTTTTCTGAAATAAACACAGAACTCATAGACGAACTCGATCTGGTTCTGAAATCAGGCAATCAAAAAGAAGCAATAGCGATCGCGGCTGATCTTAAAGAAAACGAAGGAAAAATAAATTTCCATGGCAAACGAGCAGACTCAATTGTAAAAGGTATGCTGCAGCATAGCCGGACTCCCACCGGCGAAAAAACACCAACGGATATCAATGCATTGTGCGATGAATACCTTCGCCTTTCCTATCATGGATTGCGGTCAAAGGACATATTGTTTAATGCATTGCTGGAAACAGATTTCGATCCTGAGGTCGGAAAAATAAATATCATTTCACAGGATATCAGCAGGGTATTGCTCAACCTTTTCAACAATGCTTTTTATTCGGTTAACGAAAGAAAAAGGATTTCCGGTAAAGATTATTTCCCCAAAGTAAAAGTGGGTACAAAAGGGAATAAAGGGCATGTTGTTATAACGGTCGAAGACAATGGAACCGGAATTCCGGAAAAAATAGCAGATAAAATATTTCAACCATTTTTTACAACCAAGCCCACGGGTCAGGGAACTGGCTTAGGTTTAAGTCTGAGCTACGATATCATAAAGTCCCATGGCGGCGAAATATCCGTACGTAGTAAGGAAGGCATAGGAACTGAATTCACGATTATACTAAAATCAGTATGAAAAAAATTGATGCAATATCTTAGTAAAATATGCGGAAGATAATCGGGTTTCTTTTTTTCCTGGTTCTGAAATTTTTGCCTGGCACCTGTCAGGTTGATTCCATTCCCATATTCCGCATTGTAAGGGATGATACAGTTTTTTTACCGATACCTGGCGATAGCTGGGAACTATTGATCGACAGTTCGGGAAAATGGTCAATCGGAGAAGTAACAGCACCGCCCGTAAGCAGACGGTTCCATCAATATAAAGGATCTGAAAAATTTTCTGAAACACTCTGGATCAGGTACAGACTGATCAATACGCTTCCGCATACTGTAAATATTCTTTTTCAAAGTGGCGCAAATGTTCATGATCTGTATACTTCAACAGATGGCAAAACCTGGGTTCACAATCATACGGGTTCGTTGGTTCCATGGAGCCAGCGGGATGGATTGAAGAGAACACTTGCTATTCCTTATGAACTTAGCTCAGGACAGGAGTTGATTGTTTATAAAAGAATATTTTATGATATCAGATTCAACCCCCTCACTTCAATTTCCACCGGGATTTTTTTGACAAATGCTTTTATAAAGACAAACTATATTGAAAACTACCAGTTTGAGCGTTACCGCGTTCTCAGCGGTGTTTTATTTGGGATTCTACTGATTGCAATGCTTATTAATTTCTTTTTTTACTGGGTCAGTAAAGAAAAGGTTTACCTGCATTTTGCACTCTGCCTGCTTTGCGCCGCAACCATGTATTTCAACGAGAATCTCTTCCTGCTGTTATTCCGGGAGCATCCTGTTCTCTTTAATTATTTTTTACCCATTGTATTTGCCTTTCTGCTTTTCTTCGCTTTAAATTCAATCCGCCTTTTTTTTAATGTACCGCTTCATTATCCCCGGTGGAACCGTTGGATGATTTTTATCAATAGTATCGCATTTGTTATCCTTCCGCTGATTTTGATTTTCCGCCTGCAAATGAATTTTTATAACTGGCCGCCATTAATTGTGTATGCGACTGCATTGATTACAACATTAATGTTCATCCGGCAAAAATCCTCACGGTTAGTCACTATCGCAGTCCTGCCATTGATTATTCTCGGAAGCCTGGTAGAAATTGTAGTAATGCTGATAGGCAAACTCATACCGGACAGAAGCAGGTTGCCTGACCTGTATATATGGTTTAGTGAAAACCGGATGTATGTCGAATATGTTCTTCAGGTATGGCTGGTGGTGATATTCTCATGGTCCTTGTTCCGACGGTTTCAAATGCTGCAGCAGCAGGTGCTTTCTGAAACAGTGGAGAAAGAAAGGCTGGCAAAAGAAAGAGAAATGGAGAAGAATGAAATGATCGGGGCGCAGAAACTGGAACTGGAAAAACAAGTAAAGGAGCGGACTGCTGAACTGAAGCAATCGCTTGAAAATCTTAAGGAAACGCAGGCCCATTTAATCCAGGCCGAAAAAATGGCGTCGCTGGGTGAACTCACAGCAGGCATTGCGCATGAGATCCAGAACCCATTGAATTTTGTAAATAACTTCTCTGATGTCAACCGTGAACTGATCGATGATCTCAACGAAGAAATTGATCGGGGAAATACAAAAGAAGCCAAACAAATCGCCGAAAGTTTGCGCGACAATGAAGGGAAAATCAATCATCATGGTAAACGTGCTGATGCAATTGTAAAAGGGATGCTGCAGCATTCAAGAAATAGCGCCGGAGTAAAAGAACCTGCAGATCTGAATGCATTATGCGATGAATACCTACGGCTCTCCTACCATGGATTGCGTGCAAAGGATAAGAATTTTAATACGGAACTTAAAATTGATCTGGATCCATCCGTCGGAAAGATCAATATTATTTCTCAGGATATTGGAAGAGTGCTATTGAATATATACAACAATGCGTTTTACGCTGTGAGAGAGAAGCAGAAACAGAAAGAGCAAGAGAAAGAGGAAAGCCAGGAGAAACAGAAAACGGAAACAGAAAATCGTAGGGACGTCATGCATGACGTCCCCGCAATGCATGACGTCCCAATTATACCAGACGTCTCAGAATACAAACCACAGGTATCAGTGAGTACAAAGAAAAAAGATAAACAGGTAGTAATTACAATAACGGACAACGGCAATGGCATTCCTGAGAAAATTATCGATAAAATCTTTCAACCGTTTTTTACGACCAAACCTACAGGCCTGGGAACTGGTCTGGGATTATCACTATCTTATGATATTATAAAAGCACATGGTGGAGAGGTTAAAGTGAGCAGCATCGAAGGACAAGGCTCAGAATTCATAATTACAATAAACGCAAATACATGAACCGGAAATTCATTTCATTTCCAGAGTTAAACCCCATGTACGGCGGCTCACTGATCCTCCCGGACTGAAAAAAATTACCTGTATTGGCTTGTTACTCGCACCTCGGCCTTGCTATTCAGCAAAACTTTTTTTACAACAAAACCAACAGGGCAAGGAACCGGACTCGGACTTTCATTGGCATATGATATTAGAAAAGCGCATAGCGGTGAAATATCTGTTAGTTCGAAAGACGGGGAGTGGACGAGCTTTATCATAATATTACCTGTAAATTAGTAACGGCGAGAGATGGGAAATTGCAGTTTGTAAGGTCGCAGAGTAATTATCACAGATAATTTCTCAGGGGTGTATAATTATGCAGTCTTTTTTAATACCAGCCTATGCGAGTTATCTTGCTTTTGAGTTTTTTTGTTATTCAGATTTTAACGTATGGGCAAAAGTCTGAAACTGATATATTCAGACTGAATGAATTACCTGAAAAAGGCGTTCTTCTGGATAAAGGCTGGAAATTTTACCCGGAGCAACAATTCAGGGGAAGAGTAATAGATTTTAAAAGCATTCCGGGAATTGATATAAATCCAGCCGTCACCATAGACAAATTACCTGCAATCGAAAATGCCGGCGTAGGCTGGTTTCATTTAAATCTGGATGTAGATTCTGCTTTAAGGAACAGGATAATTGGTGTGACTGCTTCAATATTTGGCGCTGCTGAAATTTATCTGAATAAAAACCTTGTTAAATCATTTGGAAAAACAAGTAGTGATTATAAAAGTGAAAAAACACAAGCTGCCTTTATTCAGGTTTTCAATTTGCAATTGAATGGCGAACGTTATCAGGAACTGTCGATCCGGTATTCCTTTCATCAGAATAATATCTTCTGGAACGCCGGCGCCTTCCCTTCCTGTCTGTCGATTATTTTAAAAAACGAGGATGACAATCTTAAATACTATCGAAAACTGGCATCATCATATGCTTTGAATTTCGGAACTGTACTGATTATCCAGGTCATTGCAGCAACGCTTACTCTTTTTTTCTTTGTTTATTTTCCTTCTAGAAAAGAATATCTGTATTTCGGCCTCTACTTTTTATTTCAATTCATCGGATTATTTATTCATGGATATTTTTTTGGAGCAATTTTTGAAAGGTACCCCACAGTGAACGGGTATTCGATAATACTCTATTCAGTATACCTTTTTTTTGTAATTGCCTCTTTTTGTATGCTTAATGGAGTTTATTCGATATTGAAAATAAAGCGAACAAAATTCTACCGGGTTATGTTTGCATATGCAGCGATTTCCATTGTAGTAATGCCCACAATTCCGGCATATGGATTCATGCTGATGTTATTTTTCCCGTTGACTTTTTTTGAAATTATTCCTGCATATTATAAAGCTGTCAGAAAAAAAATCCGGGGTGCCTGGATACTGTTAATATCGATGTTGCTGACATGCATTTTTACAATTTTAACCGCAAAATCGATTTCCAACAACAATATGTTCCAAACAACAAATGCATTTTTGTTGTCCCTGGCGACCCCGGTGATAGGGCTGTTTATTTTCCTGGCACTTGATTTTATAAACCTGGCAAAGTCACTGAAAACAAGAGTGGCAGAGGTTGAAGAGCTTTCCAGGCAGAATCTTTTACAACAGCAAGAGAAACAGGAGATACTTTCCAAACAGAAAGAGCAACTTAAGGTTGAGGTTAGTGAGAGGACTCAGGAACTAAGGTTGTCTTTGGAAAATCTGAAGTCGACACAGACAAAGCTTATACAATCGGAAAAAATGGCTTCGCTCGGTGAACTAACTGCCGGAATTGCTCATGAAATTCAGAACCCGCTCAATTTCATCAATAATTTCTCTGACATTAATCAGGAAATGGCGGATGAGTTAAAGGAAGAATTGCGGATTGGAAATATAGACGAAGCGATAAAAATAACTGAAAGTATCAAAGAGAATGAAGCAAAGATCAATCAACATGGAAAACGCGCAGACGCAATTGTAAAAGGAATGATGCAGCATTCGCGGAGCAGTACCGGTAAAAAGGAACCATCGGATATAAACGACCTCTGCGATGAATACCTGCGCTTATCCTATCATGGATTCCAGGCAAAGAATAAATCTTTTAATGCGGAATTAAAAACAGATCTGGATTCTACCATAGGTAAAATCAATATCATTCCGCAGGAGATCGGCCGTGTGATGCTGAATATTTTTAATAATGCGTTTTACGCTGTGAAAGAGAAAGAGGAAGAGAAAGAGAAAGAGAAAGAGGAAAGCCAGGAGAAACAGAAAACGGAAACAGAAAATCGTAGGGACGTCATGCATGACGTCCCCACAATGCATGACGTCCCAATTATACCAGACGTCTCAGAATACAAACCACAGGTATCAGTGAGTACAAAGAAAAAAGATAAACAGGTAGT
>JAATGW010000384.1 GCA_015654495.1 Chitinophagales bacterium | reverse complement strand
TTCAGGCTTTTCTTTGTTGGCTTGACGGCGATAGGAAGGATGGCGCCTGCAACAAGCCCCTTTGTGAGGGGTGGGACCAAGTTTTTTTTAATTTGAACTTTGCTTAAGGGTAAGGCCTTTGAAATAAGAATACATATTACGAAATCAACGCCCCCGATGTTCTGACTATACATGTAATTGACTGCATTGCTTCCACCACCGCCAACACCTATGACTTTGATGATAGATGACTGGTCTTTCGGTAAATCAAAATGGATCATGGTTTTGTTTTTTTCAACCCGCAAGAGCGTTCGCACTGCGGGATGGATTAGTAAATACGGTTTTCTTTCTGTGGCCGGATCTATCTTGTGGTTTCAGGGATAAGCACACTTGGTTAAGCACAGGCTTATAACTTACGGTCTTCTTCTTCTTTGAAAAGATCGATCAGACCATCTTTGATGGAATCCATAAATCCTTTCAGACTTTTTCTCTTATTTACTTTTACTGTAGTCATCCCGTCACCTGCCATAATTTCCACAGGTGATTCATCTTCCATACTAACGGTGCTGCCCGAACGAATTCTTTTTTCCGACCCGTGCTGCTGGTACTGAATATTCTCAAAAACATTATAACCTTTTAGTATGAGCCCGATGCAGGTGGCATACATAGGTTTGGCCAGTTCTTCGATATGACCTGCTGCGAGATGCTCATTCGGAAATCCAATTCTCGCATTCAATCCCGTTACATATTCTGTCAGTTGTATCAGATGCTTCAATTGTGAACCACCGCCTGTTAAAACCACACCGCCATTCAGCATGCGATTATCCAGGCCGACCTGCTTTAGATGGTAGGTTACAAAATCAAGGATCTCGCTCATACGTGCCTGTATAATCGAAGCGAGATTTTTCACACTGATTTCTTTGTGCGGCATTCCGCGCAAACCAGGTATATTGATAAAGGCATTATTTTTTGCTTCATCAGAGAGCGCGCTTCCAAACTGGATCTTCATCTGCTCTGCCTGTGTCTTTAAAACACCAAGACCGGTTTTAATATCATTGGTGATATTCTCACCACCAAAAGGAATTACAGCTGTATGCTTGAGGATACCTTCATAAAATACAGCAAGATCAGTGGTACCACCGCCAATATCGACAATGGCAACTCCTGCTTCCAGATCCTGTTCACACATAACCGCTGCAGAAGAAGCAAGTGGTTGCAGTACGAGGTCTCTTACAGAAAGTCCGGCTTTCTCTACACTACGGTTAATGTTGCGGATGGCATTTTTATCACCGGTGATGATATGAAAGTTAGCGCCGACTTTTACTCCGCTATAACCGATCGGATCAGGAATATTCTGGAAATTATCGACCGTGAATTCCTGGGGAATCACATCAATGATCTGATCACCGGCAGGGATATATGTTTTATACTGATCGGCAATCAGCTGGTCAATCTCCTGTTGTCGTATTTCATCGTCAGTGGACCTGCGAACAATATCGCCGCGGGTTTGCAGACTTTTTATATGATGGCCAGCAATGCCTACATATACTTCATTGATCTCGAGGTTTGGGTTTGACGCATAACAATTTTCGAGCGCAGTCTGAATCGCTTTTATTGTCTGATCAATATTCAACACCATCCCATGTTGCACACCATTACTGTTGGCGCGACCAAAGCCCAGGATTTCCAGTTTTCCAAAATCATTCTTTCGCCCGGCTATGGCTGCAATTTTTGTTGTGCCGATGTCCAGTCCAACAATAATGGGTTGACCGTTTGTCATAGTTCTATATATTTATTTGTTTGCTTTCTTTTGTTTTACGTTCAACGTTCTACGTTTTACGTTCTACGTTGAACGTTAAACGTAAACGAGTCGCGGTCCACAGTTGGCAATATTTGCAGAAACCCCTTTTTGCATCTATTGCCAACTGTTTCCTGCGTCAATCATCTTTCTTCTTTCCCGGCGGATATAACGCCTTCGGTTTTTGTCTTTCAGCAGGCACGGAACCTTTATATCCCGAATCTTTACTCTTCCCGGGACCAGGATTTTGTTCGGAAGGACGGTTAGTCATCGTTTGGGTGACAGAACCTTTCGGGGCAGGGGTTGAAACAGAATCAGCCGTTGGCACTACACGTTGCAACGTGTCGGTTGCCAACATTTGTTCTGATAATTTTTGCCATTCTTTCATCCACCTTTTTTCAACGGCGGTATCGGAAGGATGCCATGTATAATTTCTTTTGGTAGCTACCACCTGCTCTTTAAATTGTATATCAAGCGCACTGTACTCATTCCATCCCGATTTACTCATAACCTGAGTGTAGAAAACTTCCAGTTTATGAAAGCGTTCACTGATATCTTTTCCATCTCCGAAAACAATCAGGTGATCGCCTACTTTCGGCACCATTTCAAATTTCCGCTCAGGTGTTATATCGACCTGGTCGATCTGTGCCATCCAGAAAGGATGATCGTTGAGGTACAATGCGATATTTTTTATGTCGCGAAGTATAACGCTGTCCCTACTTTTCAAACTGACTTTCTCTGACGGGTATCCTGTAAATACAGGCAAACGCGGTGAATATCTGTCGCTCAACGGCAGCGCATCCATACTGCTGTCAATATAAAATGAAGTCCCTTTCACAGTAAAAATCCTGGCTACAGGTTTATTAACCCGTACGCTCACCTGTAGTATATGATTGTTATCAAAATAAAGTTCCGCATTACTCACCCAGGGATTTTTCTTTAACCTGTCTTCCATAATTCTCAGATTGAAATCTTTAACCGGCCGGCCTCTCAGATAGTCCAGCCCGCCGGGATCAAGCTCAAGGCTGATATCGTTTTCATTAATGAAGGGATGATTTTCCCCGTCCCTGATTGAAATCCTGACATCCCTGCATGGTTTACCGCTGCGACTTTGCATAGCAGCAACAAATAGCGTTACCAGGCCAAGACCCAGGATAATCCATCCGGATAGAACCAAAATTTTCCATATACGACCTGTCCTCTTCATTTCAATTATTCAGCACTGCTGACAATGGTTTGACCAACTGATCAATATCTCCCGCACCTGCAGTAATCAGCATTGCCGGTTTTTTATTTGCGACCCAGTCCCTTATCCTTTCTTTTTCCAGGATAGTAACTTTTGCATTATTCATTTGCTCTGCAATCAATGAACTATTCACTCCCGGTATCGGCAATTCGCGCGCGGGATAAACCGGCAACAACACAACTTCATCAGCCAGGTCGAGACTTGCAGCAAATCCTTCAGCAAGGTCGCGGGTTCTGGTAAACAGGTGTGGCTGAAAAATGATTGTACATTTTTTTTCAGGAAATAAACCCTTAGCGCCGGAAATCAATGCGCGCAATTCT
>JAATGW010000674.1 GCA_015654495.1 Chitinophagales bacterium | reverse complement strand
GCCCTTTTCCAGTCTTTGCAAGAGAACCATAAAGTAATATGGTGACCGTACTAACTGCCGGAAGTCTTCCCTGCATTTCAAGCATTCTGCAAAACTGTAAAGCTGCTTTCCATGGACCTAATGTATGCGAGCTGGAGGGACCTACTCCAATCTTCAGCATATCAAAAACAGAAATCGCTTCGTGTGACAAAATGGAATTTTGACTAAAAATAAAGGCTTTGAGGAATTTACTCTTCAAAGCCTTTTAAATAGAAAGATTATTTTTCAGATTACATCAGTCAGTTCCACTTCAAAGATCAGGATTGAACTACCCGGGATCTTAATCTGGCCTGTTGTCTGGTCATAAATAGGTTGCGGACCATAACCCAGAGTTGGTGGCAGGTAAATCGTCATTTTGCCACCGGCTTTGATCAGGGGCAATGCTTTTCTCCATCCCCAGATCAGCTGACCTAAAGTGAATACAACGCCATTTCCTGTAGACTGGTCAAAAGTAGTTCCATTCGTAAGTTTGCCGACATATTTCACACCTACCTGGTTGCAGGGACCTTCAATGGACGCACCGGCTCCCAGAGTCTGGATAGAATAATAAAAACCGCGGCTGTCTTTTATAGCGTCTATATTGCTGGTATCAAGAAAAGTTTCAAGTTTGGTGATTTCTTCAGCTGGTACGGTAACAGTCTGGTCAACATAGGGACATTCTCCGCTGTTATCAGGTCCTGTCGGGTTACAGGACTGAACCACGAAGCCTGCAAACACAATTCCACAAATCAAAAGTTTACGCATATAGTATTGGGGTTTAAAAATTCCGGCAAAGATGGTGATACTGACATGATTTTTGTACCTGGCGTTTCAAAAGAATTAAAAAAAACTGTTAATTGCTGAAGATTTTCGGTAAATTTAAGAGTTACTCTTTGGCTTTCAACTCTTTATAAAACTGTTCGTTCCGTTCCCATTTCAATTTTTTATTGAATATTCCAATAAAAACGGCGATGGCAATAACTGCGATTATAAGAATAGCAGGGTTAAACTGGCTGATACCTACAGCGTCCGCACGTTTGTACCAGAGTCTTCCGGCAAGAAAATTGATGAGTATCGGTAAGGCAAATATTAAACCGAGCGGTAACCCGACAAGCAGCTGATAAAAGAGTTTTTTCTGCCTGTCCCGGTTTTTTTCCCAGTAATCCATGAATTTCTTTTCTTCTTCCGTAACCATTGGGCCGCAAAAATAGGCAAAAGCAAAATGAGGTCAAACTTAACTAACCAAATGGATCTGACAGTTTTATAAAATATTCAAGCCACAGTTCCGTTAATACTGTTTCAAAGCGATGAAACGCTAAAAACCAATATCTTGAAAGTATCCCAACTATTGTTTCCCTACCTGCTGCAACACAAAACCCTCCATATTCAGGGATTGGGAACATTAAGTTTCGAAGGCCAGCCCGTTAGTCCTGAAAAGGGTAAGGACGAAATCACATTTCCAAACGATTCCGTAAAATTCAAAGCAGATAAAAAAGCAATTCTTGATCCGGAATTCATTGTTTTTATTTCTAAGGAAACAGGAAAAATAAAGCCTCTGGCTACAGCCGATCTCGAATCTTTTATCGAAAACGGGAAACAGCTGTTGAATATCAGTAAACCCTTTATTCTCGACGGAATCGGCTTATTGCAGCAGAATATTCAGCATCAACTTGAGTTTGTTCAGGATACTATTGCAGACGGTATTACAAAAGAAACCGGGAGCAGGAAATTGAGAGCCCAGGAAGAAGGTATGCAGTTCGATGACGATTACCTGCATCCTTCTGACAACAAAGGAAAAGCAAAAGGTTCCAATGCTGTTGTGCTGATGCTGATGATCGCAGGCCTGGGTCTTATTGGTTATGTAGCTTATTTTTTTTACACGAAGAGCAGTGAAACTATTGAATCCGAAGCTCCGATACAGGCAAAACAGCTTGTTTTATCTTCTCCTCCTGAAGATACAACCAGCAGGGAATTGACTGATACCAGTGCTTCTTCAAATACCAGCAAAGCGATTGTTGATTCTACTGTAAAGATTCTTCCCAATCTGTCTGTACAGGGTTTTAAAGTTGTGCTTGAAATTGCAAACCAGAAAAGGGCTATGAAAAGGTTTGCAGATCTGAAAGAATGGGGGCATAAAGTGGTAATGACTACTTCGGATTCTATTGAATATAAAATCATGATTCCGGTTATCGCCCCTTTGTCAGACACTACCCGGTACCGTGATTCACTCACTCATTTTTTTGGGAAAAAGGTTTGGATTGAAGTAAATGCCGATCCTTCGGTAAAATAAAATCTTTCCGGGACCATCAGGTAATTTATTTTAGCGGGCAGCACCTGAAATTCTGAAGCCTGCAATGAAAAAATCTTCCGTTCTATATAGCATTTTTATTCTGGCGGTTATTGCGGACCTGTTTTTCGTCATCACGGGAAATGATACAGCCAGATTCGTCAGCAAACCTTTGTTATTGTTTTCACTGTTGATGGCTTTTGTACTGGAAATTAAGCAATGGAACGGCAGTTCACTTCTGTTTAGTATTGGTCTGTTTTTTTCCTGGGTCGGTGATATATTGCTCATGTTTGAATACAGGTCCCCGGTGTTTTTTATTGGTGGACTAAGTTCTTTTCTTGCAGCACATTTCTGTTATATTTTTTATTTCCTGCGGATCCGCGAAAAAAACCAATCAGCAATTTCCGGTTTATCAAAATTTATACTGGCAGGAGTGGTACTCTATATTTTATTATTTCTTTTTATTCTCTGGCCAGGTTTACATGAATTGAAATTGCCCGTCACCATTTATGCACTCACCATCGGAACCATGCTGGTAACTGCAGTGTTACTGAAAGGTAAAATTGATGCCCGCCACTCAGCTCTTTTTTTAGCAGGAGCAGCATTATTTGTTTTATCTGATTCGATGTTGGCATTGAACAAATTCAGGTATCCATTTGCGTTAGCATCTCCTTTGATAATGATCAGTTACTGTGCAGCCCAGTTTCTGCTCACGCGTGCTTCTGCGGCTCATCAGAATGCTGAGCAGCTGCAATAATTTCTTTTGTCGCTTTGTACCTGTGTCTGAAATAAAAATAAAGGGGTATTCCGATAGCAACTACCACAATTCCAAATACATAATGCATCACCCTGGTTTTGCCGTCGCGTATCGAGATGCGCTTTGCGGTGCGGGTCGGCTGCAGGCGCTCGCCCCCCACCATGACGCCGGCCTTGCGCAAAGCCGCGACATAGGCCTGGATTTCCGGGCTGACGGCGGTTCCGGGCTCCAGGTTCAGCCGGGATTCGTCACCGATCACCAGCAACATGTACTGCATTGTCCTCTCCATCTGAGAACCGGCGCATCATGGCCCGGCACGACAATGACGGAAACTTTGCGGCAGGTTCTACAAATCGTGC
>JAATGW010000647.1 GCA_015654495.1 Chitinophagales bacterium | reverse complement strand
TTCTCCGGATTCAGTATCATCTGCATTGGGAAAAGTCCGATTGAAAAATCGTAAATCCATGCATCAACATAAAAAGGTTCCGTTGATTCATGCACTTTTTTATCATAAGCACTATAATATTTTCCATACTCGTTGATATCGATCATTCTTTCATTGCTGCGATAGAGTGCGGTATAGAAAACCCTTTTCTGTGAAAGAGTGCCACCTTCAATTCTGATCTGTGAAACTGTTTTGTCCCAGATATCAAATGCCTTCTTTTTATATTGATCAAAATCCCAGGAATTGATTTCATTCCTGAGATTCTGCTTCGCCTGCTCAATACTTATAAAGGAAATTCCATATCGGAATGAAACCGTCTGCGCCGTATTACCAATCTTCAGGAGCAATTCGTTTTTTGCCGCCTCATTGTGAAATTCTGCAGATACGAAATCTGTGTTCAATTCCGCATAGAAATAGGCATTCATTCCCAGGAATTCTTCCCTTCCTGACAGAATTCTTTTTCCATCAACATTGATTTCTCCTTTTTTATTAATGAGACTCAAACGGAGAAAATGATCTGAAGCATCGGCAAAACTGAAACGAAAAAATCCGGCTTTTGCCGAGGGTACAAAATCAATTGATATATTCTCTTCCTCTGTCCGGAGAAAATAATGATAGGGTGTGATCTTTTCTTCTTCGCGGATAAGTTTTCTCTGCCAGATGCCGGAATCCATCCCCTGCAAAGGAAGGAGGCCAAATACCGAAGCGAGCCGGTGTGATTGTGAAGTAAGCGGGAAAAAACGAACCTGGTCATCCAGATGATCCCTTCGTGAAGGAAATACGCGAACCATGCTATTGGGAAGATGCACCGTAGGTAAGGCAGGACCAAGAACTTCCCCGACTGTTCCGATGGTTGGATCGACAAAATTCAACGCGGAACCGGATGCCTGCCCGCTAACCTTTGAATAAAAAATAATCAAAACAACAAAAATCGTTGAATAAAATTTCATGAATCAATTCAGGTTTGAAATATGGCAGCCGGCAGCTTACGGTATGGATAAAGATATGGAAAAAACATGCATCTTGTATATACAAGTTTTTTCTTGTAGCCATCGATGAGGAAATTTTTTTAAAACCCTGGAAGGGTCTGAGTTTAGGCCAGCAACAGGGTTATTTTTATTCACCACATGAGTGATTCGCTATTACCGGAAAACTAAAATTCATGAACAGGGCTGGTTAATTCGATCAGTATTGAAGTTTATTTTATTTCAGTTCAACAGTATCTCATCCACCAGTAAAAGAGAAGGTTTCCCCTTGTTTTTATTCCAGGCCGGGAGCAGACCGGGCTTTGCAACTACTTTCAGGTATTTGTATGCTAATGCAGGGAAACTGCATTCAAAAGTCGCTATTCGAAAAGTATCCGTTTTTGCAGGCGATTTCAGCTTTATTCTCTTTATCAGATGAAGTTCGTTTTCGTCGTTGCCGGCCCATACTTCGATTTCTGCAGGAGGAAAAATATTAGCGGGCGGATTAAAAAGATAATTGACAGCAACTGATCGGACAGAATCCGTCTTTCTCATGTACAGCAAGAGCTCCATCGGGAATGCCGAAAAACCAATCCACTTATCTCCAAACTGACTATTACCCCCCAACTGGCCATTGAAAAACGTTTCCGCACCGAGAGCAGGAAATCGTTCATGTACGGCTTTCAGAATCTTTACTGAATCAGGTCTATATCTGCTTTTATAAATCCGGAATTCGGTGATATCACTTTTTAACCATCCGGCTTTATATGCTCTGACTTTTATAACGGACGCTGAGTCCAGGCGGAGATTACCTGTGTACACCGGAGAACTAATACTGTCGGGTTCTTTATCACCCAACGAATAACGGATCTCTGTACCTCTGATCGGATGCCGGAGATCAACGTCGATATCATTTCTGAAAACAGATGAGCTATTCTTTATCTGCACTTTGTTAAGTTGCAACATCATTTGTAAAGAATCAGATGGAGGTAGTTCAAAACTAATATCCGGATGCACTTTAGCAAGTTTGTCCATTTCCGATTTTGAAAGAGCACTATTCCAGATCGCAATTTTTTTCAATGCCGGCATTACAGATATAAATTGATTTATCGCAGCAGGATTCATTGATGTTCCGCTGACAGAAAGAAAACCGAGCTTTATTAATGGAGACAAATTTTTCAGGCCGTTGCCGTCAATAGCTGTAAAATTCAGATTAAGCCGCTCGAGATTTATGAATTCTGCAATCAGTTTCAGGTCTTCATTTTTTAATGGTACCCGATTGAGTTCCATCGAAATGATCTGTTCTTTCACGGGCATTAATTCTTTAATCGATGCTGCCGTCCAGCCCGGATAATTGTATATGTTCACATTTAACGGCGCTGCATTTATCGAGAGTGGTATAACCGAACGAAAATCATTGTTCAGTTTTTTTACAAGAGACTCATCTGCCGCAGGAAAGCTGTACATCTTTTCACCCTCCGGGGTTGGAAGAGACGCTGCAGCAAAAATCCTGAGGCTATCCGAAACAGAACGGTCAGCGATTCTCCCCGAAAAAGGTACACTATCGCGGATCCACCATTTTATCAACTCTATCTCTTCAAAAGTCAATTGAGGTTTTCCTGCCGGGGGCATATGTTTTTTATCAGCCTCCGGCAAATGAATTCTTTTGAGCAATAAACTGATCTCTGTATTCCCCGCAACAAACAAGGGACCAGTTTTGCCGCCTTTTGTGATCAAAGCTGAATCAGTTAATGAAAGCCCTCCTTTTAATTTTAATGGATTATGACAACCGATACATTTTGCTTCCAATACTGGTAAGATCACGTGAGTAAAAATTTCAGCATCTTCAAATGCGACAGGTTGCCGGTCCTTTGAAAATAATGGAGCCGTTACAAAACCTTCACCATGCGTTAGGCGGCCGCCATTATGCCCTGCTATGAGTAAGATAATAGTTGCAATGATTGCAAGAATCCTGGCACTAAAGTTTTTGATCCACCTGGCATCTTTAATGAGGAAGAGTAATGAGGAGAAAAAAAACACCATTGAACCACCCCATTTATGCCATTGCAGGGTCCCTTCTTCGTAACCTTCCTCTTCAGAAAGAAAGATGCCCATGATAACGGTTATGCCTGCCAGTAAGGTTCCTGTTAAAAGAAACGCGTCCCTTGCTTTCTTCCGATCCGGATATTCAGCCGGCAAATTATTGGATGAGAAAAAATAAAATCCATAAGCAATCAATAAAAGAACAATGGGAAAATGAAGTACAACCGGATGCAATCTGCCGGTCGCTTGTAACCAAACCGGAAGCACGATCCTGTTGCTGAAAATTAACAGCATGAGGATAAGGATATTCAGCGCCAGTAATAAATTTTCAGCAATAAACCTGCGATCCGCAACCTTCATCAGCATCAGCTTTTAATATTCGCTTTTATAGATCAGGCGATAATTCCTTCAACGAGTTTGCCAGCCACATCAGTTAACCGGTATCTCCTGCCGAGGTGTTTAAATATGAGTTTTTCATGATCAAGACCGAGCTGGTGCAGAATAGTTGCGTGAAAATCGTGTACATGTACCGGGTCTTTAACAATATTATATCCGAATTCATCTGTTTCGCCATAGACTATCCCGGGTTTGATTCCCCCACCGGCGAGCCAAACGCTAAAACACCTGGGGTGATGGTCGCGTCCATAATTTTCTTTTGTCAGTGATCCCTGACTGTAATTGGTTCTGCCGAATTCCCCGCCCCAGATCACCAGTGTTTCGTCGAGCAAACCCCGTTGCTTAAGATCAGATATCAATGCCGCTGAAGGCTGATCCACATCTTTTGCCTGGCCAGCCATTTCATTGGGAAGATTCTGGTGCTGGTCCCAACCCTGGTGATAAAGCTGTACAAAACGAACACCGTTTTCTGACAGCTTTCTTGCAAGCAGGCAGTTGGCGGCATATGTTCCGGGCACCAGACAATCGGGGCCGTATAGCCGAACAATGTCATCGGGCTCTTTGGAGAGATCAAGCGCATCAGGTACAGCCATCTGCATCCTGTAAGCCATTTCATACTGACTTATTTTTGACCTGATTTCAGGGTCCTGAAATTCCTGATATGATATTTCATTCAGCTCCGACAAATGATCAAGCAGTTTCCGGCGATCGCTACGATTCATACCATCTGGATCTTTAAGATAGAGAACCGGATCCTCACCATTACTGAACTGTACTCCCTGGTATATAGAATCCAGAAATCCGTTAGACCATAGCTTGGAATATACACCCTGTCCATTCCCCTTTCCTTTCGATAAAAGGACAGTGAATGCAGGCAGGTTTTTGTTCTCACTGCCAAGTCCGTAACTTACCCAGGAACCCATGCTGGCACGATTTCCCTGCTGCGCTCCTGTCTGGAAAAATGTTAATGCCGGATCATGATTGATTGCTTCCGTATGCAGCGACCGGATGATGCAAAGATCGTCAACGATCTTCGCCATGGAATA
>JAATGW010000664.1 GCA_015654495.1 Chitinophagales bacterium | reverse complement strand
TCTAGTTTCTTGTCGAACCGGAACACTGTACCGGAAATGTCGAAATGAGTTTCAAGTCTACTCGCCTTGCTGATCATTTCCAATTCATATCTGATTGATTGTACAAGGCCTTTTTCTTCAACAAAATCTGTATTCATACTATGGCTAAGGTCCCTCAGATCCCTGATTGCCTGGCTGACCAGCATTTTTGTATTTTCTAATTTTGTTATCAGGTTTTCCGGAACCGAGGGATCAATGGTGAAAAGATTGAGCTTTGCGAGACTGAGCGCCTGCCCGATATTATCATGAATTTCCTGCGACATATTTTTCAGGGTCTGTTCCTGGATTTCCAGTTGCGATTCAAGAAGTGTTCGATTGAAAGATTCTTTCAGCATGTAGATTTCCTGTGCCGTTTTGACTTTTCTTTTCTGGTAAGTAAAAATAAAACTCACTATAAACAGTCCACCAAGTAGCATGATGATTGTTGCTGCAAGAATTGTTATGGCGACACTTTCCAATTTTTAACCAGACTGAATGAAATGATTATAAATGTGTAAAACAGATAGCTAATAAACAATGTGACATAAAACAGTTGCTCCGACAAAGATTTATTATTCTTTATCACATAACTCATACAACCCTCTACTACGAGGCTCGAAAGAGAACAAATCAGTATCCCCGACACCACCCAGAACTGCGGGTCCGTCTGTAAACGGACATCCATTTCCGAATGTAGTAATTCTTTAAAATATGATAAAGAAAGCAGAATGAGAATTACATTTTTCGGTATGAGGTGAAATGAAGGAAAATTACGATATGCACTGAACGCATAAGTCGAAAGAATCATTGCAAGCACAATTGCTGGTACCAGGAAGACTATCAGCTTTCTGGTTTTTTTACTATCTATAATATTCTTAAAGTGAAAAGAGATCAGTAACAGTTGTACAGGATAAAGAAGATGATACAGGGCGAGGTTGTTTTCACGGTTAACGCTATAGAAAGTAGAAATGACTTCGATAACTAATGTAATTATCAAAGTCATTCCTATGAAAATAAAATTTTTCTGCCAGTACAATTTTTTATAGACGAATATTGTAATGGCAGCAACGAGGAGAAAAAAATTTATGATTTCCAGCCACCAGTCGACCAGGAATTCAACCATGAAAGGAATTTATGGATTTAGCACAAGGTCATTATCACAGCCCGGTCTTGGAGGACAAGGAAGCAAACCAACAATTGCCACATTTGCGCTGAGGATGGGCAGAAAATTGCCATCGACGGGCAGGACATACAAAGTTTGTTTTCCCTCTCCGACACCGCTGTATATCCGGAGGAATTTGCATTCGCTAATAGTTCCGGCTTCGCTAACCAGCTCGTTGATGTCTTCAATGGGGATGGACATTGCTCTGAACATATCTACAGATGTTCCGATTTTATCAATCACCTCGGTTTGATAGGCTTTTGATTCGTCCTGCAATTTTTTAAGGTCTAATGGGATGATAGTTTTTTCCTGAGCCATAACATTAAAATTAAAAAGGTTATATCCTTCAAAATAGGGAGAATGAACTTCTGGAAAAAAGGTGTTTTAGCTCTTTTTTGACTGGTGTTTTCCCTTTTATAATTTAAGGGCAAAAGAAATCGAGGGGTTCTTTAGAGCGCAATGAGGATATTTCTGTTATAAATGCAGTGGGTTTTAAGCGTCAGGCTATTTGAGTATTCCACCAGTGTTTCGCGGCGTACTTTGCGTCTTTGCATTTCAGTCTATTTTTTCTTTCCCGTCATCATCTCGTCTGTTGATGGCATTGCAAATGGTTTGATGAAAAATTCGGTCATCACGAGATTATATAAATCCATTTTTTCATAAGAACCAAAATGTGTTGCTCCGGGCATAACAAAAAGATTGCTTTTGGGAACATTATAGAACATGCGGATTGTGTGCTCAAGGCGGATTACATCGCGATCGCCACACATGAGTAAAACAGGACAGGAAATCTTTTGAAGATCTTTGTCTGAGATATCAGGTTGTTCACCCAACAGCGTGTAAAGTCTCCGGGTTTGAAAATCCTTTGTTGTTTTCAATGTATCCATTACCATTTTTTCTATATCGTCAGAAACGACGCCTGGCCTGGGAAACATATTAGCGCCGTAGGCAGCCAGCTTTGCGATTTTTTTCGGATAGTGAATTGCGAGTAATAAGCCAAGAATGCCTCCATCGCTTTGTCCTGACACATATGCACTGTCCACATGAAGCGAATCCAGCAATGCATTTGTATCACTAGCCATTTGTGTATATGTAAGTACCCTGGTTGTACTATCTATTGATTTACCATGGCCCCGGCTATCGATTGCAATTACACGGAATGATTATTTGTAATAGTCAATTTTTGTCCCTGCGCTCCTGATGGAGCCGCCATTGCCGTGAAGGAATACCAGCGGTTTCCCTTCGCCATAAATTTCATAATACATGTTTATGCCGTTAATTTTCTTATAGCCACCGGCTGCAGGATTATTGCCATAGTTAACAGCGGGTTGTGCCCTTGACTCGATAGCGAAAAAGTTTACGGCAATGACAAATAGAACTACAGCTGATCTTTCAAACCTTTTCATTTTTCTTGATTTATTTAAGAATTAATTCATGAGTGAGGAGTATCCGTAAAGGTTATACGTTCTACGTTATACGTTTAACGTTCAACGTTTAACGTTCAACGTGTAAGCCTGTACATAAAAATAGCCGCCCTTTGAATCAGCACAGGAAACTGTTTGATATTCATCACTTCACCGGGCGCATGCGATCCGCTTCCGTTAGGGCCAAGACCATCGAGAGAAGGAATATAATCTGCAATAAATGAAATATCTCCGGCGCCTCTTTCCATTGGTTTGTTTGCAACGAGTTCACCAAGTCCCATGTCTATATTAACCTGGTTTATTTCCGTCTGCAATTTATAATTGGCTTCGGTAGGTGCCATGGAAGGAATACCATCAGTGAAAAATATTTCAGCACGTGTGCCGGGCAGATTGCCATTTTCGACAATAGCTTTCATTTTCACTCTTGCTTCGCGGCGTTGTTGTTCACCCAGAAAGCGAAGATCACCCATCACAGTTGTTCTGGAAGCAATGATATTATCCTTACCATAAATTTTTACATTATCAACCGAATCAATTAAAGTGGTTCCGCCTGCAAATATCCCCGGGTTAAATGTGAGGTTGGGTTCTTTGCTTAAGGAAACGCGAAATGAATCAACGATACGTGCCGCTTCATAAATAGAACCATATCCCGCTTTCTCTCCGAAAATTCCGGATGAATGCGCCTGTGTACCATATACAAACATCCGCCACATATCTGCACCACGTCTTGATGTGGTTATTTTATTTATTTGTCCGGCTTCAAAACTCAAGGCCACATCATGCTGCTTTGCCTGTTCAATGATATCTGCCCTGGTGATGTCAGAAGGAATGCCTCCGATCTCTTCGTCGCCGGTCAGATATACCGTGATGGTTGCATCCTTTAATGCGTCTGCATATGCCAAAGCATGTATTGATGCCAGGATAGCTATAACGCCACCTTTATCATCCAGCACACCCTGACCCGTAACCGTAGAATCGTTGACTTTAGTAAATGGATTCGCAGGCATATCGGGTTCAAAAACGGTATCGAGATGGGCGAGTACCAGGATCTTTTTTCCTTTCTTTCCCTTTCTTGTAGCGACCAGATGGCCTGCAGTTCTGATTGAGTCCGGCATTTTTAACCAACGCACAGTAAAGCCTGCTTTCTCAAGTTCTTTTCTAATGAGTTCACCACTTATTCGAACCCCGGCTACATTCATGGTGCCGCTATTGATATTCACGAGTTCCCCGAGGAGCTTGAGTGTGTTCGGCATTTGCATATCTACAGCCTCCATGATTTTCTTTTCAGTGGAGCTGAGCTTTTGTGCATGGATAAAATGACCGGGGGTGCAAAAAAATACCAGTATTAATAATGAGCGCATGTCTGATAAAAAATTGGTACTGCTCAATTTAAGGAGAAAATAAACGTTAAACGTTTAACGTTTCTCATTCATTAAAATAATGACATTGCCTATCTTTTGTCCGCTCATTACATAGCTGAAAGCCGCAGCGATTTCATCCAGAGAATATTTTCTGTCGATTACCGGTTTAAATTTTCCCAAAGCAACAAGTTCAAGTATTTGGTTCAGGTGTTTGCCAGGATCTTTTGGAGCAACAAACACCACTTTTTTTCCTCCGGTCAGTGGCGAAATCATCGACAAAAAAATATTAATTAATCCTCCCGATGAATTAAACAACCCATTCTTTTTCAAAAGTGGTTTGCATAAGGCAAATGTGGTTTGATCAACTGCATCAAAAATGAAATCAAATCGTTCATTTAATTTTGTAAAATCTTCTTTTCTGTAGTCAATTATTTTATCTGCCCCTATTGATTTTACAAGTTCACTATTTTCAACTCCGCATACCGCCGTAACAGAACAGCCGGCATTTTTCAGGAATTGTACATAGGATGATCCGATGGCGCCGGTAGCACCGATCACCAGGGCTTTTTGACCAGATCCGGGCTTGATTGTATTGATCACATTCAAAGCATAGAATGCGCCTTCAATACAGGCTGCCGCCTGTTCGTAAGTGATCGTATCGGGGATAATTACAAGCTCTTTTTTTTCTGATATGGTGAGATAATCCGCATGAGATCTCAAACCAAGAAATTCAAAGCCAATTACTCTTTGACCAACTTTAAGAGAACGGATATTTTTACCCTTAGCTTCAATTTGTCCTGCAAAGTCTGTTCCCGTAATAGGTAGCTTTGGTTTTGAGAAACCTGCAAACAACCGCATATACAAAGGCTTGCCGGTGAGTAAGTGGCAGTCGGTTCTGTTTACAGTTGCTGCATATACTCTGATTAATACCTCATCATCGCCCGGAAGAGGTTTCTCAGTTTCCTGTACATGCAATGAGTCAGGTGGGCCATAAGTTGTGTGAACTGCGGCTTTCATTTTTGATTATTTCAGGTATTGACGTGTATTGACCTGGTTACGATGCATGTGATCCACGTTTAACGTTGAACGTTTAACGTTCAACGTTAAACCTGTGATTCACCAGGTGTAAAATATACAAAACCTGCAGTTTTCTTTTAATAAAAGTGGCTGATTCTCTCCAATGCTTTTTTTATCCCTGATTTTATCATGTTACCGTATCCATCTTCAGGAAGAAATGCTACAAAAGAATTGGCCAGCTGATAATTTTTATTTGCCTGATCGAAGTCTTTCAGGTCTTCAAAACATTTTCCAATGTTTAAGTAAAGCGAAGGCAGCGTTCCTTTAATTTCTGAATTTTCTATTCTCAGTGCAAATGCAAGCGCGATCTCATCCCATTTTAATTTATGAGCTGCAGTTCCCTGATGGCGCGCTAAATAATGCGCGGCTGTAAATTTTTCAAAATCCGTAGTTGCTTGATTCCATGCATCCTGAAAAAGTTTAAACGCTTCCGGAAAATTCCCCTGTCCTTCAAGTTCCATTCCTTTACTGCAAAGACGCACAATAAGATTTTGCTGATCAAATTCCATAGTTTATTAAGTTGCACCGGTAATTCTTGTCTGTTCTGCGTGGTCGCCGGAGGTGATGTGGTATTCGCTGGGAACCTTGTGGAACAGACAGTAGACAGTAGACGGAAGACAGTAGAAGTTTTTAGTGTTTAGTATATCGATGAAATAAAAAAAGGTTTTTAAAACGCAAATTAGGTGAAAAAAACAATTGAATAACGATGGATTAACATTGGGCAGAGGCGTGGTCCTGTTTAAATTGCTGATCAAATCGGCTTTAAAAATGAATGAGTTTAAATAGGTCCTGCTGATTTAGTCATATGAGGTAAGATTTTGTATTTTGATGAAAATCCTGTTCCTGTTTAATTTCGACAATGTCATTAGTAAAACGCTCTTTTTACAGTTCCTTTCCGCCTTTAACGGCTTACCGTCTATCTGTCATAAATATCATTGTCGTTGAGCTTGGAATGAAGTAGACGGGAATACGAAAGAGCGCTGCCCGACACAGCGCAGCGACGGCGTGGTAATGAAGAAACCGGAAATTTATCTTCAGCCATGCAAGGGTTCTCATCCGTTTTAGCCCAAAGGCTTGCAGTTAAATATGAATTTTATCGTAAGATCCGTAACCGATAAGTATTCTATTTCAAACAGCAGGCCCTAATTACAAGAGAATGATTGTATGGCAAAAAATCAGTGGAGATGTTACAACAAACTTATTTAATCACGGAGAAACTGCCAAAGTCAGAGGAGTATGGATTGAAATCCCAATTGAGGCGTGCATCTGTATCAATCAGCTCAAACATAGCTGAAGGATCTGCCCGTAAAACAGAAGCTGATAGAAAACGATTCTATGCAATGGCAAGATCCTCTGTTATTGAGGTTGATACTCAATTTGAAATAGCGCTGCGACTGAAATATTTTAATGAAGATGATTGCATAAAAGCAGGTGGTTTGATGCAGGAGATTTTTCGAATGTTATCAAAAATGATTGCTTAATGTAAGGGCAGTAGGCAGTAGGCAGAAGAAGGAACAGCCAAAAATTGCCGGAGGAACTAATAACTTTCCACTATAAACTTCTACTGCCTACTGCCTATCGTCTCAAAAATGATCCATTGCCAGTTCAGGCTACTTTAAGAATAAAATTTCCATCCAACTTCAGTTTTTGATGAAGTTTTTTCGCAATAGCAATGTTGATTTTCTTCTTACCATTCATGATATCACTTAAAGCAGAATTCGAAATTTCGAGCTGTTGTGAGAGTGTGGTTCTGTTGAGTTTATTTTCTGTCATGTAATTTTGCAACACATCAGAGATGTCAGTAGCCAGAGGCATAGGGTACTTCTGCTGTTCAAATTCCTCCACTCTTTTTGATAAAGTTTCAAGCTTTTTTGTTTCCGATTTTGTCAGTCTGGGAAACCCTTTTTCAATATAAGTTTCAATCTGAGCAAGAGCTGTATGATATTGACTATTAGTTTCTATTTTCATTTTATCATCTGTTTTCTAAATAGATAATTACAAAGAATTAAGATTATTCATTTTGTTAAGCACATCATATTCTTTATGAGTCAGGATTGCACGGATATATACTGTTCTGATCGAGTAGTGAATCATGGCTATTATTCTGAAATTATTTCCACCAATATTAAAAACATACCTACCATTCCCAATAGCGTCTGTTGAATTAAATGTCCTTTTAACAGCTGCAAAATTATTCCAGTTTGCTTTTTTTGTCTTCTCAAAACATTCATTTAGCGAAATTGATGCTTTTTTGTGTTTTAAGACAAACTCATGGATTGCACCTTTGGTAATAACAACCATTAAATAATCGGATTGTGAATAATTATAAAAATTATGAAAATTATCAAATGTATTAAAATTGATATAATTGGAATTATTATTTATTTATAAAAATTTCTGAATACTTTCGGAATTTAGAATTTCTTCCCTTTATTGTTCTGGATTAGATCCTCCCGGCGCCGCCGTTTGAAATGAATTTGTTTTTAAGGCAGTAGGCAGTAGACGGTAGGCAGTAGATTGCTTAAGGTATTTGTGGTTGAGTAATTTTAAACCCTGTCAAAGAAAAATATGAAGTCCTTTAATTGGCGTAGGATCTAAATACTTTACGCTATAAACTTCTACTGCCTACTGCCTACCGTCTACTGCATATTACTATATAACTTCCTTCTTTTGCCGGTAAGGCGTGGAGGCGGAAAGCAGGCGGGATTAAATAATATCGTGTATTTCTTCGCCATCCCGTCATCCCGCCATCCCGGCAGAAAAGCTATACACTAAAATCAATCATAAAAGATTTTTCTATTCTGCTTCCTCCTGGTCACTGG
>JAATGW010000773.1 GCA_015654495.1 Chitinophagales bacterium | reverse complement strand
TTTTTGCTATCGATAGAAAGTGAAGCTGCATATGCTGCTGACTGCGCCAACACCATGAATACGGGTTCCATCCTGATTGAACCATAGGCAATATGTGTTGCAGATAAGCAAACGGGCACGATTAAATTGGTACATTCTGTCTTTACAGGTATGAGTGACCGGTAGGCAATAGGATAAGGAGGAAATCCGCCCACCTGAACATCACCTTCGTTCTTAACCATCTTAACGCCGCCTTTTTCGATTACGATCCGCTGGCAGTTGTGCGAGTCCATTGTATATGCTGCCATACCTGCTGCATCATCTACTGTTTGTTTTCCTTCGCAATTTGCCTGGGTCATCACATAGGCGCCTTTCATGCGCCTGGCTTCGCGTACATACATCTGCGGTGACCAGTTTCCAAAAGCCTGGTACTCATCCTTTGGATAACCCCAACGAAGCATTTCTTTCCGGAGATGTTCAGGCATGCGCGGATCATGACCAATGAAATAAAGAAACCCTTTGTTGTATTCTTCGTGTAATTTCTGAATTGCCTTACGTGTTCCCCAATCTGCATTGGCATAGTTATAGTTCATGCCGATCATGTCGGTCTAAAAGGGTCCGTTATTGTTGATATCTGTTTTGCGGTTGGTCATCATGTCCGGCTTCATAATAAGGTTGAAGGGACGATCGGGTTCTTTCTCAAGAATCCGGAGAAGTAATTCATACTTCGTGCTGTCATAATTGCCGGGTCTTGTAACAGGTATCTGATTCGGAATGCTGTCGGTCAGGCATATGCGGAAATTATAAGCCTGTAATTTTGCATCTCCTGTTCCTTCTGCGTCCAGCTTTTCAGGACTGATTCCCCATAGGAGTCCGGAGGATGGATCGCCTTTGATTTTATAAGGATCAATCCCATCAACAAACTGATGTTTATCGCGCAGCTGAACACCGTTATAGGTTTCTCCATATGTTCCGTTTGCTTCGCGGCCTACAATAAATGAAACGCCGGCGAGCGCCATCAGGTCTCCTTCGTAGGTACAATCAATAAAGACCGCAGCCTCGATTTCAAGCTCGCCACCAGGGTATACAAAAGTTGCCGATTGAATTGTTTTATCATTTTTTCTGACCGCTTTTAATTGATGGCTATACAACAGTTTCACATCAGCACGGTTCAGGTATTCTTTGAAAAGATTTTCTGCTATATGCGGTTCAAAAATCCACTGTTCAAATTTGCCATAATGTTTTCCGAGTCTTCTGTAGAAATCCAGAGAAAGTGCAGAGATCGCATATTTGTTTCCGATATCAGTATAGCCCAGGCCTCCAGATGTAAGACCTCCGGTATGCGTATTTGGCTCTATAAGGATTACTTTTTTCCCAAGCTTTGCAGCCGAGTAGGCGGCCATCACACCTGCTGAAGTTGCGCCATATACACAGATATCAACAGTCAGTTTTTTTTGCGCAAAACTTTTGCCGGAAAAAAATATGAATAAAATACAAACCAGGAAATTAACCGGGATGCTTTTTGATTTCATCATTTTTCATTTTAGCCAGACTGGTCCGGCTGCTACGTTTTACACTAAACGTTCAACGTTGAACCGTTGAACGTTTAAGGTTTTACTTCTTCTTAAGCGATGAAAGGTATTCAAGTAAGTCGGCCAGATCCTGATCACTCATTGTTTCAACCAAACCTTCTGTCATCATGGATGTTTCCAATTGCTTACGTGAAACTATCTCCGAAGATTTTAAGGTTTGAGTTCCGCCTCCGGGAAATTTCACAGTTACATCTGATTCGGTTTTACTGGCAATAATTCCGGGAATTGTAGACCCTTCTTTTGTTTTGAATTCCCAACCTTCAAAGCCGAAACTGATTCCTTTTGAAGGATACAGAATCGCATCCAGCAGGCCTTCCTTCGGAAGTTTGGAACCAATTTCACTAAGCGCTGGTCCGTAGTTAGCACCTTCTCCATTCACCTGGTGGCATAATACACAGGCTGTTTTATATACTTCTTTGCCATGAGCTACATTGGCTGTCAATGCAGTCAGTTCATTTAATGAAGGGATTTTTCTTTTTTCTTTTTTTGCTGACGCGGGTAAATAGGTTTCAGCTTCTGTTCTTACTTTTCTGCGCCATGATCTGCTCACACTTTCAACTACTGAAGGAATAAATTCCTCCGGAATCTTTTTCTTTTTGAGTAGCTCCAATACCAGGTCTTCGCCCGCGCCACTTCTTCCGATGCCCAGAGCGGCAATTGTCCTGTTATCGGTGGAATAGGAAGGAGTGGTGATCAGTTTTTGAAGGACAGCCAATGCCGGCGCGGATCCTACACGACTGATAGATTTGATCAGGTGTGCGCTACTTGCGGTATCTTTTCCATTAATCACTTTCCACACTTCATTTACATTACCCTGCTGCAGGAAAATCCTTGCAGCATCCCTTCCTACCGGTTCCGTATACTTGCTGATTGCAAGGTCAAGCAGGTTTTTATTTTCTTCCTTTACTCCATACTTCTGAACAAGGTCAATATATTCCGGTGTTCCGTTGATGGATTGTAATACCTGCCTGAGGGCTTTTTGTGCTATTGGTGAATTTTTAACCGTGCCGGCATCGAGATGGTTCAGCACGAGTTTATTCAGTTCAACATCATTGGATTCATTGGCTGCGATCATTTGTAAAAGCAAGCCGGATTTAGCTTTTCCCTCATTGAAATCGAAAGCCCTGAAATACCGCAGCCTTTGCTGCAGCGGCACCGTGCGATCTCCCGCAAGTGAAGCCAGCAAAGGAAGGGCAGCGTCTGTCCGTGCACGCCAAACTATATCGCGACCCGCAGCAGATTGGAGAATATCACCGGCTCCCGCCTCATAGTTTTTGAAGAAGCTATCCCATTGCCCATCTGCAGCAATGCCCAGTGCTTCAAGATACCAGCGGTCTTTTGCATCGTATTGTTTTGCAAGGTTCGTCCATAGTGCAGCTGATTGAGCTGATTTGAAATGATGCAATGCAACAGCACATTCCCTCCGCACCTGCGGATCTTTATCATTCACCAGGCTTTCTATAACGGATAAGAGATTCTTTTTATCTTCCACTGCTGCTCTCAATGCCAGCATTCTGATATCCGGATTGGGATCAGCAATCGCTTCTTTTATATAATTCCCGTTGCTGTTTATTTTTACCAATACCCAGAATGCCCGTGCGCGCATTCTTGGTTCAGCATTGCTCTTCCATAATTTTTCCAGCTCCGGAACAGCGGCAGTCCCTTTTTCTTTTAAACCGGTAAATGCATGAAAGCGTGCGTTAAGGTTTGGATTTTGCAATGCAGTTATCAAACCTTCAATTGAAGAATAATCCTGTTTCGGAACGGTGTAAGCATTTCCTTTCGGCGCAACTCGATAGATGCGCCCACGCTGCTGATCGCCAGCTGCATGACCGCCAACACCTGGATCATACCAGTCGGCGATAAATACCGAACCATCAGGAACACTAAAAATATCAACTGGACGAAACCATTTGTCTATTTCACCTTTAACCATATTTACAATGGTTGCTTTATATCCGGCACCATCTTTTTCTACAGGATATGCGCGCACTACATTGGGACCTGCATCACAATGGATCATCTGGTTCTGAAAAGAGTCCGGGAGCAATTTGCCTTCATACACTATCATGCCTGTCGGAGAGCCGGCACCGGTTTGCAGGAGATTGGGTATAACACCAGGATCATTCAGATGCCAGTGACGAAGGGGAATGGAATCTTCCCAGTTAGTCCGTCTCGCACTCCAGTTAGCGCCGGTCATTTCATCCTGGTAGCCGTAGTTACCATAAGGCATTACATAATTGATACGCACACCCTTATTTCCATCATCATCATTATCGCTCTGCCACATCGTTCCATAACTATCAACTGCTACTTCGAAATTATTCCTGAAATTTTTCCCGAGGCATTCCACATTTGAACCATCGGGGTCGGCCCTGAAAACCATGCCCATTCTGTATTTCGGAGGAGCGATGGGATCACCATCCTGGTCCAGAACCGGCTTTCCGTTTTTGTCAAGCAGGGTTTTTCCTTCGTTACCAAAGTTGAAATAAAGTTTACCATCTGGTCCAAAAACAAAACTGTGCATACCATGATCATGCTGTTCGCCACCTGCGCCCTGGAACATAATTTCCTTACGATCTGCTTTCAGATCTCCGTTATCATCATAAAAAACCCACACATACGGACTTTGTGAAACAATTACCCGATTGCCCTGCACGCTGATGCCGAGTGGTGATTCAATTTCAGGACCCTGATAAAATGTATGTGAGCTGTCAGCAATTCCATCACCATTCACGTCCTCGAGCACAACGATCCTGTCGCCTTCAGGCCGGGTTGGATTTCCATTGATGGCTGGCCTGTAGTTATATGCTTCCAGTACCCATACGCGGCCTTTATCGTCCACATCAATATTGGTGGGATTGAGTAACATGGGTTCTGTTGCGAATGCTTTTATTTCGAGACCATCATAAATAGTGAGTCCCTTCAATGCATTTTCCGGCAAATGTTTCTGCTCTTCAGTTAATGAATCCGAACCTGCTGCAACAGTTTCATTTGCAGGATTGGAATTGCAGGAAGAATATACAAGACAGAATAAAATTGCGGAAGAAGTTAAAATGACGGATTGGATTTTCTTCATATGTGCTGGTAGTTGAAAAATGACGGTGGCTAAAATACTTATATTTAATCAATCTAAACCGATATAGCAAACCTGTTTATGCAGCAAAAGGCCGGATTGTTCCACATTTCAGTAATTGTTAGTGCTCTTGGATTTTTTGTAGATGTGTATGATCTCTTACTCTTCAGTATTATCCGCAGACCCAGTTTAACGGGTCTTGGTCTCGATGCAAATGCTGTATTACAGAAAGGTGAACTGATCATCAGCATGCAGATGATCGGACTTGTCGCAGGTGGAATTCTCTGGGGAATCCTCGGCGATAAGAAAGGCAGGCTGAAAGTACTGTTTGGCTCCATTTTGCTGTATTCGCTTGCCAATATCGCCAATGGATTTGTACAAACCATCCCGCAGTATGTGGTATTACGGTTTATAGCCGGAGTAGGCCTTGCAGGTGAACTTGGCGCAGGTATTACCCTGGTGAATGAGCTATTGCCAAAAGAAAAAAGGGGTGTCGCTTCAGCAATGATTGCCAGTTTTGGAATTCTTGGCGCAGTAACGGCTTTTTTCATAAACGCGCTGTTTGACTGGCGGACCTGTTATTTCATTGGAGGAGGAATGGGTCTGATACTTTTAATTCTACGTATATCCCTGAGCGAAAGTGGACTTTACAAGAAAATAACCAATTCAGATCTGCAGCGTGGAAATTTTCTGATGTTTTTCACGAGGAAAGATTTGTTTCTCCGATACATCAAATGTATTCTTATCGGGCTGCCTGCATGGTATGTAATTGGTGTGCTTATCACTTTTGCAGATCAGTTTGGCAAAGCTTTTGGAATTGCGAATATCGACCCTGCCCGTGCAGTCGTTTTTCAGTATTCGGGAATCGCTTTGGGAGATATGACTGTGGGATTATTAAGTCAGTGGCTGAAGAGCAGGAAAAAAGCATTGCTTCTGTTTTATGCTGTAACGATTATTTTTTGTACGATTTATTTTTTACAGGATGGTGGCAGTGCTTCAGGCTTTTATGCCATTTGCTTCGGTCTCGGCTTCGGAACAGGTTTTTCTGTTGTATATATTACCTGGAGTGCAGAATTGTTCGGAACAAATCTGCGTGCAAGCGCGGCCATCAGTATTCCTAATATGGTACGCGGGGCTTTGCCTTTGATTTTATTGCTGTTCCAGCTATTGCGCAGCATTACAGGAAACTATATCACCGGAGCGTGGATCACAGGATCAATATTGATGTCAATAGCGATTATAGCTGCAATTAAAACACGTGAAACATTTGGCCGGGATTTGAATTTTGTGGAGAAATGATTTTTTAGGCAGTAGGCAGAAGGCAGTAGGCAGTAGATAACAGCCGGCGTTTGGAGGTTTGATGCCTAAGCATCTAACGCGGTTACTGTTACTGTTTCTGTT
>JAATGW010000760.1 GCA_015654495.1 Chitinophagales bacterium | reverse complement strand
AGACCGGATCACTCCGGCCTTCTATTGTTGCATGCTAAGTAATAACTTTTACTCAGAGAGTTAATTTCCAACCATCGCGGTATTCGCGTTTTACAAACTGGTTGGCTTCGTCGAAATTAGTAATTTTCATGTTCTTTGCATCCCACAAAAGTTTTTTGCGGCCCAGGTATTTATCTTCCCAGCCTTTCCCATTCGGATTCTGCATCATCCAGCTTCGGATAGCCAGGTTGCCGATAAGAATACTTTCTGTAAACGGACCGGCGAATTCAAATGGTGAACTTGTTTTGCCTTTTCCATATCCGTCGATCGCCGCATTTACCCATTGAACATAATGTCCTTCAGGTACACGGGCAATTGTTTCCTTTGGTAATGTGCCGTTCATTTTTGTAGTAGGCAGCAATCTTGGTTTTGCGCCATAACAGTCAGCAAGTAATTTTCCCTTTGTTCCATGGAAAAGAACACCCCCATCCCAGTTACCAAAAGCTTCTTCCGGCAAAAGTTCATCCGGCCTTTGGGGAAGAACTCCACCATCATACCAGGATACTTTTATATTTCCTTTCTTATCTTTTCTGGGATAGGTCAGGTGAATGATTGATGATGCGGGGCAACTATCGGGATTCTGTTTATCATTCCACATTTCTTTCCAGATGGTTGCTACGCTGCATTCCACTTCCGTTGGATAATCTATGGGTAAGCAACGGAATACAGGATCCATAATATGACAGGCCATATCGCCGAGAGCTCCGGTTCCGAAAGCCCACCAGCCGCGCCAGTTAAAAGGCAGGTATGCCGGATTATAATCGATTTTTTTTGCTGGCCCGAGCCAAAGATCCCAGTTCAGTTCAGAAGGAACTTCGAATGAACCCGACGGAGTAGGAATGCCCTGGGGCCAAACCGGACGGTTCGTCCAGCAATCCACTTTTGTGACGTCGCCAATAAGACCAGAATTGACAAGTTCCTGTGTTCTCCGCACTCCGTCACCCGATCCGCCCTGGTTTCCCATCTGGGTAACCACCTTGTATTTTTTTGCTGCTTCAGTAAGAATCCTTGCCTCATAGATATCATGAGTCAGCGGTTTCTGCAGGTAAATATGTTTTCCCAACTGCATGGCTGCCAAGGCCGCAACAGCATGGGTATTATCAGGAGTAGACACACTTACCGCATCGATATTGTTCTTTTCTTTATCAAGCATCTCCCTGAAGTCCTTATAGTAAGTAGCCTTGGGAAATCTTTCTCTTGACTTTTTCGCCTGGCGGTCATCAACATCAACAAGGCTGACAATCCTTGCCTTCGGACTTTTCGAAAATTCTGCGAGATCACTTTCTCCTTTACCACCGGCTCCTATGCCGGCAATATTAAGCTGATCGCTGGGTGCAATGAATCCTTTTCCGAGTACATTTCTCGGAACAATTGTAAATGCTGCGAGCCCCATAGAAGCATCGCGAAGAAATTGCCTGCGCTGGTACCGGTTTTGTTTTTGTTTTGACATAAATCAATCATTGATTTTTTACATGAATATTCAGGATCAGGTAAATTTAACGGACTCTTTCAGTTCTCTTTCGGAATAGGAAAGATTATACTGTTTTAATATTTCATCAGGAACTCCGTTCCATTGGTTAGGTGCATTGCCTTTATAACCTAAATCCTCCACACCGATTTTAGAAGTGTAGAATCCGGTGGCAGTGAGGTTTCGTATCAGGCTGAAAAATGCAACGCCCTGCGCCATTTCCGGTTTTGCTTTTTTAGGATAGGCGATCTGATCAACTATTGCAATTCTTTGCTCCTGTGTGCAATCTTTAAATGCCTTTTCATGAAGGCGATAGGAATGCAGATCCAGCCATCGTAATCCTCCACGCATCGGTGTTTGATGCTGAGGCATATCTTTTACAATAAACTCAATAAATTCAGGAACACCTGCATCGGAAGCGCTTCCGCTTACATCATCTTTCGGAATGATGATATCTCCCAGAATCGTGATTGTTGCCATTTCATCCGGCGTAAAGAAAGTTGTTGATGTTACCTGCTCATACTGTTTGATTTCTTCCGGCTGACGGTCGAGCGTAAACCCGCCACCCTGCTTTACTGTTTCCTTAACAGCAGCGGCCTGTTCATTTGGCTTACATGCATCCAGCAACATGCCGGCTGATAAGGTTCCAACGGCGAGGGCTTTTAATGATTTTCTTCTGTCCACCTGTTAATATTTAAAGTGAATACTTGAGTTAGTTGATTAACCTGATCACGCAATATTTTTCTTTTTCATTTCGTCGATCAGGTATTCAGATGCACGCATGGATAAAGCGAGTATCGTCCAGGTAATGTTTTTATCAGCCTGCGAGGTAAATGCAGCTCCATCCACTACAAAAAGATTTTTACAATCATGGGCCTGGTTATGTCCGTTCAGTGCAGAACGTTTCGGATCACTGCCCATGCGTGCCGTACCAGCTTCATGAATTATTTTTCCCGGTGATTCGAGTCCGTAATTGGTTTCAGGACCGTCATCACCCCAGGTAATCACGGCACCCATTCCATGCATGATTTCCTTAAAGGTTTCTTTCATGTGTTTGGCCTGCTTGATTTCATAATCTGTATACTTAACATTAAACCTAAGTACCGGTATGCCATATTTATCAACTACATTAGGATCGATCTCGCAAAAATTAGATTCCAGCGCAATTGCTTCTCCCCTGCCTGCCATACCTACACCTGCACCATAAAAGAAACGGATATCTTCTTTCAGCGAAGCACCATATCCACCGGCTTCTTTCTTTTTACCATTTACAGGATAGGTTCCATTCTGGCCTTCGATACCAAATCCGAAACCATAGGCCGGCTGTCCCATTCCTCCCCAGTATTCAATATGATAACCGCGCGGAAAATCAAGTTTCTTATTTTCTCCCCACCATGGTGAATAAACATGCATGCCACCCACGCCATCTTCGTTGTATCTTTTTCTTCCAAACAATTTTGGTAATACGCCACCCATTGCAGCACCTGTACTATCGTGCAGGTATTTACCTACCACATTGCTGCTGTTGGCCAGTCCGTTCGGATGCCTTGATGATTTTGAATTCAATAATAACCTGGAAGATTCGCAGGCACTGGCAGCAAGAATTACAGTGCGACCGAATACCTGGTATTCCGATAAATCTTCTTTGCTTACATAGGATACTCCGGTTGCAAGACCATTTGAATCAGTAAGCACTTCCCTCGCCATGGCGAGCGGAATCACTGTGAGATTTCCCGTTTTAATTGCAGGATTCACAAGTACGGAGGAGGAAGAAAAATCGGCATGCACTGTACATCCGCGGTTACATTGGGAACAGAAAAAACATTGACCGCGTTCATCATTTATTTTCTGTGTGAGGATAGACAAACGGGAAGGAATAACCGGAACGCCCATTTTTGTTGCGGAATTCTTAATCATGAGTTCGTGTAACCTGGGCTTTGGCGGAGCAAGAAAAATTCCGTCAGGCTCATTTTCTATTCCTTCCACGGAACCGAACACACCGATTAATTTATCGATACGGTCATAGTAAGGCTTTACATCTTCATAGCCGATCGGCCAGTCATCACCCAGGCCATCTATACTCCTTCTTTTAAAATCTTTTGGACCAAAGCGCAACGAAATACGGCCCCAGTGGTTTGTCCTGCCCCCCAACATCCTCGCGCGCCACCAATCACATTGTGTGCCCTTAGCAGTTGTCGAAGGTTCGCCATCAATCTGCCAGCCCCAATAGATGGCGTCGACATCACCAAAGGGCCTGAATTTTGTGCTGGCACCCCTGCGCGGCGATTCCCAGGGATTTT
>JAATGW010000161.1 GCA_015654495.1 Chitinophagales bacterium | reverse complement strand
TACCATGCGGAAACCCAACCCCGCCGATCCTTCTTCTCAGTCGCGCCCCGGTAATCGTAAACCCCGCATAAGTTCACCTTCGGAACCGGTAAATACACAGGGGATGGACCTCGCCTGGGATAACCAATACTGGAGCCTGTGGGTAACCAAAAACGGTGGCGGCACACTGAAAGATATCTGGACCGCGAGTACCTATGCTGCGAGCGGGTTTTATGTGAGTCATACCACTACTCCCGGGCGCGTGTACGCGATGTCGTTAGAACACCATGTGCGTAATGAAGCGCGGTTTGAAAAAGTCGCCAACTGGAAACTCTATGCTTTTCAGTTTGAAGAAGAAGGTCGTGAAGGAAAAGATAACCGCATGGTCGAAATTTCCAACAGCAGAAACATGATGATTGCCAATTTGTGGATGTACAGGGTGATCAGGGCGTCCACACCACAGGAATTTGGCGTACGCATGTGGAACAGTGAGCAGATTGATTTCCGCAATCTGCATAACTATACCCAGATACTACCGGTAATCGAAATCCCCGTGTATGATGTGAATAAGGAACTTCCGGTTTATGAATGGGATTTTGCAAGGCTGACCGTTTCAGGAAAAGAGAAAGGGAACAGGGTCATCAGCAATGAACCCGGGAAAATTGAATTGCTGGCGGAAGGCTTTGAATTTGCCGCCGGAGCAACAAGTGATAGTAAAGGCAATATCTACTTCGGTGATAACAGGTTGAAGAAGATTTACAGGTGGTCGGCTGAAACAAACTCGCTTTCAATACTTGCCGACTATCCCTGGAAGCCGTTTACTTTGAGTACCGATACAAGGGATAATGTGCTGGTCGTAGTCAGGTATGATCCGCAGCCCGGATTGCTTGTGGATGGTAAACAGGAAACCGTTACGCGATTACCCGACGACAATCCCATGTATAGCGGATGGGGCAATAGTGGCTGGGCTGCCCGGGCATATTCCATTAATCCGGAAAATCCTGATGAGACAATGAAACCCATGCCTCGGGTACCATCAGATCAGGTGCGGGATATCCGCCGGGTAATTCACCCGTCCAGCCGATGGAGAGGCGATTTTGAAAAAACGGTTACCGGCATGCCGGAGTACAGTTGGCTGGCGCCGGACGGAGTGACGATCATTCCCGACACCTATGACCTTGGTCGTTCTGCTGCGCTTACGGCTGTTACTCCCGGTCAGGCACAACCGGCGTTTATTGTAAAAGAAAATAACAAAACAACAATCAGACTTGATGTAGGTGCTGATGGACGATTGGTGAATGTAAAAGAAGTCTATCCGCGGGGCCAGTATAGCAATGTAGTGGACGCCGAAGGCAATTTATACATAGCGGACGGTGAGATATACGTGTATGATAAAACAGGTAAGGAGATAAGGCGCATAAAAATGAAAGAACGTCCGATTTCGCTGGCAATAGGCGGAAAGGATAAAAATACCCTGTTCATGACTACCAGCACCTCGCTTTATAGTATGGTTATCAGATAGGATGAAAAATATATTCACGATGAATAAAAAAACTCCGGACATAAATGTGCCGGAGTCAAATTCTTTTCAGCTGGTTTTGCTTAAGTGAGTAATGCTGAACAAACGAGGATAACAGCCAGGTATAAAACTGCCAATCCAACGATTTTCAGATTCTCCACATACAAGGTAACATTTTTCATGGAACTGATTTTTGGTTATAATTAAAACTCCGGTTAAGTACCGGAAACCAGTTCTCAAAAGGGGATGGACTAATTCGTTGCCGGGGCAACGTGGGTAGAGTCAAGGGATTATGACTTTGCTTATAACGATACCCGGAATCATCTATTGCGGGCAGAAGACCGGTTAATTCAATGTAAATATTTACTCAATTGAAAATCTGATGAATAGCTTTTAAAATTTATCAGGAGTTTTTTTACCCTTAACTAAATTTCAACCCAGGTATGGTCTGCCAGCAATTTCACAGCTGCCCTGAACTTGCGGTAAGGCCCTGATCCGCCTCCCCATTCCTTTGGACTGATCATCGAAAGAATATAACTGCCATCATTTTTTTCATAAAGAAAATACGATTGCCCGATAACGGGTGAAAATGAAAGTTTTGCCTGGTAAATTATCATCGACAACTCTTTTCTTTTCTGAATTTCCTGCGCTTGCAATGCCAGGAGCTCGATTTGCCTTCGGATCTGATCCAACTGCATATTGGTTTGTTCTTCCATGGCGGTGAGCGCCTTGTGACGGATCACCCCTTCCTTGGTCGGACGTATAATTGCACCAGACACGGATGCCGCGTAAGGCAGCACCTGCATCTGTTTATGAAAATATTCATGGTTTGAATATGGAGAATTGTCAGGCAAAAAACCATTTTCAGTTATCCGCAGATAACCGTCCGGCATAATGGAATATGCAAGGTCAAATAGTTTTTGCTGGTTTCTGAAAAATGCCATTTCAAAATGAATGCCATCAATAAAATCCGCCTTATAGGCTTCTGCAACGGCATCGTGTTCGAAAGGATGTATTTCATTATCAGGAATGAATTGATAGGATGTTGCAAATGCATTATTCTCAAGGCTTACCCAATTTTTAGAAAGAATTATTTTCTTGTTTTCAGGATCCGTCTCCAGTTTAAGGATGCCGGATTTGGGTCTCTCACCCTGTTCATATACTCCCTTTTCGGGAAACAATTGCCAGGAGGCGAGGAAATTGTAAGCTTTTACCATACGAGCTCAAAAAACGATTGATTTGAATGATGGTTCAATGAAAAGAAGATTGTTTTTAGCCTTAACTATCTTTCAACATACAATTAAACGCGGAAAGCTGAAAATTTACGACTTTTGCACCGGGAAAAAATTACCAGTTAACTTTGAACTATGACACAAGAGCAGATTAAAGATATGAGAGACCGCCTGAGCGTCTTGAGGAGGTTTCTTTGACGTCGCTAACCGGCAATATAAGATAAACGAAGACAAACAGCTTTCACTTTCACCCGGATTCTGGAACGATAATCAGCGTGCCACAGAGATCCTGAAGAATATAAAACTCAATGAATTCTGGTTGCGGTTGTATGATGATACTCAGACGGCAGTAGAGGATTTTGCCATTTTGTTTGAGTTCTGGAAAGCAGGTGAAGGTTCTGAAGAGGAGGTAAAAGAAGCTTTTCAAAAGGCAATTACCGCCCTGGACGAGGCTGAATTCAAGAGTACACTCAATCAGCCTGAAGATGAATTACCTGCGGTGCTTCAGATCAATTCCGGGGCAGGGGGTACCGAAAGCCAGGATTGGGCTGAAATGCTGGCCCGCATGTACCGCATGTACGGGCAAAAGCAAGGCTGGTCGGTTACCGAACTCGACTGGCAGGATGGAGACGGTGCCGGTATCAAGACCTGCACACTTCAGTTTGATGGTCCCTTTGCATATGGCTTTATAAAAGCAGAGAATGGCGTTCACCGGCTGGTGCGTATTTCCCCATTTGACAGTAATGCGAGAAGACATACTTCCTTTGCTTCCGTTTATGTATACCCGCTTATTGATGACAGTATCGAAATAGAAGTGAACCCTTCAGATATTGAATGGGCTTTCTTCAGAAGTGGTGGTGCAGGCGGGCAGAATGTAAACAAAGTGGAAACGGCTGTGAGACTTACCCACAAACCTTCGGGGATAATTGTTGAATGTCAGCAGGCGCGTACCCAGGGTGAAAACCGGGAAAAAGCAATGACAATGCTGAAGAGTCGCTTATATGAGGAGGAGATGCGGAAGAGGGAAGCCATTAAAAATGCGAACAATGCCACAAAGAAAAAAATAGAGTGGGGTAGCCAGATCAGGAGCTATGTTTTCCATCCCTACAAAATGATAAAAGATCATCGGACTGATTACGAGGTGGGCAATGTTCAACCTGTAATGGACGGGGAACTGGATGGATTTATCAAAGCTTTCCTGATGATGGAAAAGGAACAGGAAGCCTGACTGTAAAGGGTACACGAAAAATAATTCAGAACGCAAAAGCAAAAAAATACCTTAAATGAATTACGGAGATTTTCATTTACCTATACCTGTTAATGAACCCGTTTTAAGTTATAAACCCGGATCACCAGAGAAAAAAAGATTGAAGGAAGTTCTTGCTGAATTGAAGAATGAAGAAGCGGATATTCCAATGTATATCGGAGCAAAAGAAGTTCGCACGGGCAAAAAATCCAGTCTGCATCCGCCGCACGAAAAAGCGCATATATTAGGTTATTATCATAATGGTGACGAGAAACATGTAAAACAGGCAATTGACGCAGCTTTGAATGCAAAATCTGCATGGGCTGCATTGAGCTGGGAAAACAGGGCCAGTATTTTTCTGAAAGCTGCCGACGTGATTGCAACAAAGTACCGGCCTTATATGAATGGTACTACAATGCTTGGTCAAAGTAAAAATGCTTATCAGGCAGAAATAGACAGCGCCTGTGAGCTGATCGATTTTCTTCGTTTCAATGTACATTATTTATCAGAAATATACCGCCAGCAGCCCATCAGCTCGGCAGGTGTGCATAACCGTTTGGAGTATCGTCCCCTTGAAGGATTTGTTCTGGCCGTGACACCTTTTAATTTTACTGCCATCGGCGGTAACCTGCCCTCATCTGCAGCTATGTGTGGTAATGTGGTAGTTTGGAAACCGGCACATACACAGATTTATTCTGCTCAGATGTTCATGCGCATAATGAAAGAAGCCGGGTTGCCGGATGGAGTTATCAACCTGATCTATGTTGATGGTCCGGTACTGGGAAGCGTTTGCTTTTCTCACCCTGATTTTGGAGGTGTTCATTTCACCGGATCGACGGGAGTTTTTAATCAGATGTGGAAGACAATCGGCGAAAATATAAGTAACTATAAATCATATCCACGCATAGTAGGGGAGACAGGTGGAAAGGACTTTGTTATGGTGCATAGTTCTGCGGACCCTGATGTGGTTGCTACGGCTTTATTACGTGGAGCTTTTGAATACCAGGGACAGAAATGCTCGGCCGCATCAAGGGCATATATCCCATCCAACCTTGCAGATGCTGTAAAAAAGAAACTGGCTGAAGGAATTAAAAGTTTCAGGATGGGATCTGTTGAAGATTTCTCCAATTTCATCAATGGAGTGATTGATGAGAAATCTTTTGACAAGATCAGCTCCTATATAGAAAATGCGAAGAATGACAAAAAGGCGACTATAATTGACGGCGGGAAATGTGACAAGAAAAAAGGGTATTTCATAGAACCTACAGTGATTGAAGCAAAAGATCCTGCATATATTACCATGTGCGAAGAGATTTTCGGTCCCGTATTGACAATTTACGTGTATAATGCCAGCAAGTTTGAGGAAACCCTTGGAGTGGTTGACTCTACTTCACCTTATGCTCTTACGGGTTCTATTATTTCGCAGGATCGTTCCGCAGTAGAACTCGCGACGAACAGACTTCGGAATTCCGCAGGTAATTTTTATATCAATGATAAGCCAACCGGAGCGGTAGTGGGTCAGCAACCATTCGGAGGTGCAAGAGCTTCCGGAACTAATGATAAAGCCGGATCAATGCTTAATCTTTACCGGTGGTTGAGTGCGAGAACAATTAAAGAGACCTTCAATCCGCCTGTGGATTACCGTTATCCTTTTCTGGCAGAGAAATGAGAAATGAGTGAAGAGAAAGAGAAAGAGGGAAGAGAAAGAGAAACAGTAACAGAAACAGAGACAGAAAGGGGAAGGAGAGACTGGGAAAAGAAACGGAATCAGAATTTACATTTAAATCAGATATACAATTTCTTTATACACCGTATGCAGGATTTAACAACCATACTTGATACGGATCAGCTTCAACTCACGCTGAAGCGATTATCACATCAGCTGATCGAAAATCATTATCCATTCAGGGATACCTGTTTTATAGGAATTCAGCCGCGGGGTGTTCCGGTAAGTGATTATATCACATCGTATATACGTTCTCTCTATCCTGATAAACCTTTGCGCTACGGAAAACTTGACATCACTTTCTATCGTGATGATATCCGTGCGGAATTGCATGTGCCCAGTGTTACCGATCTGCCTTTTTCCATCGAAAATAAAAAAGTGGTTCTTATTGATGATGTGTTATATACCGGCCGTACGATAAGAGCAGCCATGGATGCATTGCTGGATAACGGCAGACCTTCAAAAGTTGAATTATGTATACTCGTCGACCGGAAATTCAGCAGGCAATTGCCGATCCATCCGGATTATTTCGGCAAGGCAATTGACTCAATCATTACACAGAAAGTGAAAGTGTTCTGGGGAAATGATGCGAAAGTGGTTTTGTATGATAAGCTTTGAAGACAGGCAGTAGGCAAGAGGCTAAAGGCAAGAGGAACAGCCG
>JAATGW010000030.1 GCA_015654495.1 Chitinophagales bacterium | reverse complement strand
TTGAGCAAGAGGAAAGAGAAAGAGAAAGAGGAAAAAAGGAAGAACAGTAACAGAAACAGATAAGAACACTTCAAAACTCCAAACGCGGGCTGTTCCCTACTGCCTACTGCCTACTGCCTGCTGCCTATCCAAAGACTCGCCACCACCTCAATCAACCGTCCTGAACCTGATCCTGTAACTCTTCAAAGCATATCCCGCTTCGTTTTTGAACGCAAGCCCACTAACGAAAAATTCATAGTCTGTCCCCGGTTCCAATTCCACTTTAATTCTGAAAGATTTTTTGTCGCTGCTAAATCCACCAATAGCTTTTATTGGGTAGGATTTCTTACCGGCTTCGCCGTAGCTGAAAGAATAACCCTCCGCTTGCATCGGCTGACTAAAATGAATTGTAATTTCTTTGGTACTGGTATCGACATTATTGGAATTGTTGCTGAAAGGTTCAATTGAAACTACCTGAGGGCGGTTATTTTCGTAATCAGTTTTTATAGAGGAAATACTATCACCAACAAACCGGAAAAATTTTATGATCTCAGGATAGAAGCGTTCCATTGTCGGATAGGCCTTGCGGTTAGATTCATATACAGCCAACAGTTCAACCAACTCCTGGGTCCACAAAAATCCACGGTTTATTTGCATATTGATTTCTTCATCAGCTTTTCGAAATAATTTTTCATTCAGCAGGTAAAGGATAACGGATGCCCGCACCAGAGACTCGTTTATTACAGTTCTCCATTCGCCATAAGCCTGGCTGTCCATTTCCTCTTTCATTACTTTCAGAATCGCTTCCCCACTTTTCCTGAATGAACGATCGGACTTATATTTTTCAGTCAGCGGGTTTATAAAGGAATGATTGAATTCATGAATCAATATCTGCAGATAATCTTTTTCAGGAAATACAGGATTGCCGTTTTCATCGAAAGTCCAGCTGCCCATTATAGCGTAAATCTGTCTTCCTGATTCCGAACCACGCACACCAGGACCGTAATTGTTACCACCATTTCCCGGGCCGATAACAATATTAAACCGATCTTCCGGCGCAACGCCATAGAAGGAATAGTACCAGGCCTGATTGAATTTTGAAATCAGATTTCCAAACGCCTCTATGGCCTCATTATAGTAGGGCTGTTCATTCAGAAAAAATTTTGCGGCATTTGATTTTTTGTAGAAATCATTGAGCAGTTCAGTGAAATGTAAAGCCGTTTTTGATTTCCATCTTTTGTCGAGGCTTTCTTTCCAGCCTTCTGCCATTGTAAACTCATTGTTCTGCAGTTGAAGATGTACTGCCATCGACATTACTGCATCAAAACCAATGGCATCTTCTTTTCGGATTCTCCTGGCATATCCGATCAGACTGTCGGATTGGAAAGGATCAAACCAGGAACGGATTGCGGCTACATAAGCAACAGCCCTGTTCTGATTGTATTCAGTATAATCAGCAAGCCTCGCCACAATACTCAACATCTCCACCCGCTGATCGACTTTTGGAACAAGGGTTTGTGCTTTTGATGAATTGGAAAAAATAATTGCTATAAAAAAACTGATAAAATATTTCATGCGCATCGTCCGGAAGGGCCGATTTTTTTATGAATATAACCAAATCAATTTGGCCGCACATGAATATGAAATACTCATAAAAGTCTTTAGTGGAAAATGATCTGCTACCTTATTTTGACAAAGAAGGTGTTGATGGAGACAAAGCCTGATAAACAGGTGAGCTTTGAAAAAAATATCGGAGCGGACTGTAGGCCGTAAAAGAATCAGATGAATTTCTTTAGTACTCTTTCTAATGAAATATCCGGAAAAGCCATTGACCGAAGACATGGCCGCTCTTAAAAAGTCCTGCAATAATAACAACAGAAAGCAGCGGCAGGATCAAAAACCTAAACCATTTCGATTTCAGAAATTTTTCTCTATTCATAGTTGATTTATTTGAACGATTATTTGACCAGCGCATATTCCCCGTCCGGAATTGGATAAAAATAAGTCCCTGTCGTTCCGGAAAGAAATGCTAACTGGACAGGCGGTATCTATTCATTTTGGATGAAGGTTTAAATGGTGATTTACACTCCGTCTTCAGACTCAGCTGCATTGTTTGAAGTTTTCACTGTACGATAGGTTTGTACTGGGACCAGCTTCCACAAACTTTTTGCGCTTTTTGTACAAAGAATGTCCCAAAGTTTTATTAAAATCTGTGTTGATCAGTAACAGCCGGTTTTGGAGCATTTTCAGACTGCTTTTCCGCCGATTCAACCATACCCGTATGGGCTTTCCTGCCCGAAATTTATTATAATTGCAGAAATAATAACTCCCGATGAAATCACTGTTACTGGCTCTGTGTACACTAAGTCTGTTTTTTGTATCCTGCCAGAAGGAGCTTTCCGGTCCTGGCAATACAGTCGACCCGCCTGTTGTTCCGCCGGTCGTTCCACCCACTACCAGCAACTGGTTTATTAAGTTCAAGGTGGATGGTGTTGCCAAGGAATATAAATTCGAAGACACTTCAGCGATCACGATGAATACCATTTTAGGTAACAGGTTGGACATTCAGGGTTATGCAAACGAAAAGGAAGACGACTATGAAGGACTTGCGCTGGCGGTTTATTTCGATGGCCAGACGCTTAGCCCGGGAATCTATACCAGCGAGAATGATATGATATTTACGGTTTATAACCCCAACCATCCGACAATTGTGTATTCGGCAGGGTTTCTCCTTACGGCACCTCCAACTCCGGATACGATCGCAATTACAAAAATTTCTAATGGGGAGGTGACTGGAACTTTCAGGTCCACCATTTATATTACGGAAACCGATGGTAATGGAAGCGTGTTGAATGTGGGTGAAGATTTTAAAACCATTACGAACGGGGAATTCAGGGTGCCCCTGATTAAGTAGTCGGGAGGCGGGAGTCTGGAGTCGGGAGTGGGGAGTCGGGAGTCAATTTTAGTTTGCAGCAAAAAAATTTTCTATCCTGTTTCTTACTGAGGTCAGGCATAGCGTATAAAATTCAACCCAACCGGTAATATGAAAAAAGTCCTGGTATTTTTTTTGAGCTTTTTAATTCTCGCTGAGTTATCTGCACAAACAACTGAAGCCTATTTTCTTTCTCAACCTGCACTCACACCTGATGCAAAGTCGGTGGTTTTTTGTTTTGAAGGTGATATCTGGCGGGCCGATGTCGCTTCAGGCCAGGCATTAAGGCTCACTGCAATGCAGGGTTATGAAACTTCACCGAAAATTTCTCCTGATGGCAAATGGATCAGTTTTACCGGCAGGCAATATGGGAATGCCGATGTCTTCCTGATGCCTTTAAGCGGCGGTGAGATCAGGCAGTTGACATTTCATAGCGGTGGCGACGAAGTAAGCAGCTGGTCCTGGGATTCAAAAACGATTTATTTCACAAGCGCACGCATGGGGCAGCAGGCCGGATTTACTGTGGATATCAATGGAGGTACACCACAGCGTGTATTTGGAGATTATTTCTTTCAGTATGATCACAACCTGGTTGAACACCCGGCCAGCGGTGAAATCTTTTTCAATGATACCTGGGAAAGCAGCAACCAGGCGGCCCGCAAACGTTATAAAGGTCCATTCAATCCGGAGATCCAGTCCTATAATCCACAGACAAAAAAACATAAATTTTATACCAGTTGGGAAGGGAAAGATTTTAATACCACGATTGATAAGAACGGCAATATTTATTTTATCTCAGATGAAGCCAACGGTGAATACAATTTATATGCAATTGACAATGGCAAGAAAATCGCGTTGACAAAATTCAGTACATCCATTAAATCGCCAATGGTGAATGCAAATGGGGGTAAACTAGTTTTTGAACGCGACTACCAGCTATGGCTATACGATGTGGCATCGAAGAAGGCGGAAAAACTCAATATTTCTATTCTTCGCAATAGTATCCTAAACAAGGAAAAAGATTTCGATGTAAAAGGAAATATCAGCAGCTTCGATATTTCTCCTGATGGCAAGAAAATTGTTTTCACTTCCCGTGGTGAAATTTTTGTAAGTGATATAGAAGGAAAATTTATTCAACAGATTCAAAAAGGAAATGCAGAACGGGCTTCAGAAGTGAAATGGTTGTCAGACAACAAAACAATTCTTTTCAACCAGACGAAAGATGGTTTTCAGAATTTGTACAGCATGACTGTTAACAACCCAGCTGCCGCCAAATCAATTACAACCGACAAACAGAATAACCGCGCCATAGTTTTTAACAAGAAAAGAACAATGGCAGTTTATCTGAGCGGTATTAATGAGGTACGACTTCTTGATTTGAAAACGATGCAGAACCAGACTATTGCGAAAGAAGAAATCTGGGGTTTCCAGAACAGCAATCCCGGTTTTTCTCCCAATGATGAATATATCTTTTTTACTGCGCGTAGAAATTTTGAGCAGGATATATTTCTCTATCATATCAAAGACAAAAAAACTTTTAATCTTACCAATACCGGAATTACTGAAGCCGATCCTCTGTGGTCACCGGATGGAAAATTTATTTTCTTTGAATCATCCCGGTTGAGACCCTATTACCCTTTTGGTTTACAGAATCCGCGGATTTACCGGCTTGCACTTGAAAAAATAGATGAGCCTTACCGGATAGATAAGTTCAATGATATGTTCAAAGAACCGCCACCCGTTGATACAACAAAAAAGGACAGCACTAAAAAAGTGATTCCTCCGCCAGTACAAAATATCGCCGTTTCGATAGATATGGAAAATATAATGGAAAGGATGGAGGTTATCAGTCCCTCATTCGGGTCACAGTATCTGGCGTTTGTAACTGCAAAAGCAGATAAAACGACTGTGCTTTATACAAGTGACCACAGTGAAGGCCGGGCTGCACTCTGGAGAACAACAATTGAACCATTTGAAGCAAATAAGACAGAGAAAATTGCGGGTACTGATAATGGATTCGGATTTGATATTGTTGAAGTGAGCGACCAGTTCTATGCTCTGTTTAACGGTTCAATTTCAAAACTCAATCTGGCTGCAAATAAAACGGAACCCATTTCAATCAGCTATACATTCAGACGCAACCTGCAGGAGGAGTTCCTGCAGATCTTTGAAGAAACCTGGGCCCAGGTACAGGAAAATTACTATGATGAAAAATTTCATGGTCTGGACTGGAGTAAAACCCGGCAGCAATATATAAAGTATGCGGCCTTCTTAAATAACCGTGGTGATCTGAGAACCTTACTGAATGATATGCTCGGTGAACTTAATTCATCGCACCAGGGATTCTATACCGGAGGTACAGATGAAGGAGTCAGTTTGCAGAATGCAACCATGGAAACCGGGATCATCTTTGATAATAAAGATCCCTACAAAGTAAGCTATGTAGCAAAGAGAAGTAATGCTGATAAAAAATCAATTGATATCAAGCCCGGCGACGTGCTTGTAAAAGTGAATGACAGACCTGTAGACAAAACAGTGGATCGCAGCTATTATTTTACCCGACCTTCAATCGATCGCGAATTGAAACTCACATTCGAAAGAGAGGGAAAAAGTATCGATGTAAAAATACATCCGCAGTTTTCCCTTTTGAGCAATCTTTATGAACAGTGGATTGATGATAATCAGAAACGGGTTGATGAGAAAAGTAAAAAACGTATCGCTTATGCGCATATGAAAAATATGGGTCAGTTTGAACTGGACAATTTTATTATCGATATGACGCGGGAGCTGAATAACAAAGACGCTTTGATACTTGATCTCCGGTATAATACAGGTGGAAATGTGCATGATGAGGTGATAAAATTCCTAAGTCAGAAATCCTACCTGCAGTGGAAGTACAGGGAAGGCGCTCTCACCAAACAGGGGAATTTCACACCGGGCGATAAACCGATCGTATTGCTGATCAATGAACAATCATTGAGCGATGCAGAGATGACAGCGCAGGGTTTCAAACAGCTCAAACTCGGTAAGATTATCGGTAATGAGACTTACCGTTGGATCATTTTCACAAGCGGCGCAGGATTGGTTGATGGTTCTTTTGTTCGACTTCCGGGATGGGGTTGTTATAGTCTGGATGGAAAAGATCTTGAAATGAATGGCGTGTCTCCCGATATCAGGGTGGTAAATAGTTTTGAAGACAAACTGAATGGCAGGGACCCACAGCTGGATGCTGCTGTTGATGAAATCCTAAAACAGTTGAACGTTCAACGTTAAACGTTGAACGTTATTCAGTATACCAGTTCCTCAGTCGTACATCGATAGCAGGGTTCGATGCGTTAACCAGTTTTTTGAATCCTTCTGTATCGCTTAAGGTACCTCCCTGACCGCGATAATGATATGGATAAACAACTGCCGGTTTAAATTCAAGAACGGCATTAGCTGCCTGTGCGATATCCATTGTGAAAGGAAGATTCATACATACAAATGCGACATCGATATTTTTAAGTGCGCGCATTTCGGGAATATCTTCCGTATCGCCGGAGATATAAATCCTTTTTCCACCGCAGTTCAGTACATATCCGTTGCCACGCCCTTTGGTATGCCGGGCAGTAGAATCATCGGGCAAATTATACATGGGAATGGCTTCAATCTTTATGGAGAATTCTTCACGCGAAGCTCCGTTATTCAAAACAACTGATTTTGCCTTCAGCTTCTCTGGTAATCGGTTGAAAACTTCCTGCGGAACTATCAGTTTACTGTTTGTTGTATTTATATTGTTTAATGTCGAGGTATCCATATGATCTCCGTGGATATCAGTGATCAGAATCAGGTCAGCTGTTTTGAGATCCTTGTATCTTTTAATACCACCATAAGGATCTATATAGATTGTTTTGTTATTCCAGGAAAGTACCAGTGAGCCATGGAAAACCGGTTGAATTGTCAGCGTCCCTTTACTCGTTTGAATATTATCGGGTGGTACCAGTTGCGCAAAAGATGGGGCTGTTATCGATGCAAATACGAAAATGGAAATAATCCTTATCATAACAGATGATTTTTTAAAATTTTCAAGACCAGGTGAATACTCTTTTTAATACAATTTATTTTAAAAATCGTTCAAATTGATTTTAATGTCCTGGACCGCAGGTTGAAGGCTGCAGAATCTGGCAATAAAACCGGAGAGGTCCCGTTTCAATCTTATCAAAATTTCCTATGAAAATATCTAAAAGAGTAGTTTGTTTATTTTGTCTGCTGATATCTGTTGGTTTTTTCTCATGTGAATCGGCGAAGAAGTACGCAAGTAAGGTTAAAGCGATGCCAAATCATATTCCAGGAGATTTTAATCCGGACAGGCATATTTTGCTTTTCCAGGAAATGCCATCACGCAAAGGAGACGGTTCCGGCAGTCCAGGGATTACAAAAAAAATGGATAAAGCTCTTCAAAAATATTGTCCATACAAATACAAGATCGTTACTCCCGCAGAAATTCTTGACTTATCAAAATACAGTGATACCAGTGTCTACAAATATGCAGTCCTGAATTCGCTGAGAGGAATAACAAGAACAACCACTACCACAGTAACGCATGCATCCACAGGAACCTCAACATCCGTTTCACCTTCTGCAACCACAACCTATATCAACTACGGTTTTTATGATCGTGTAAATAAAATTGAATATGGTTCCACACGTACGGGAAATCCATTTATTAAAAAGGCGATCGCAGCTTTTGTAAAAGTTATTGAAAAAACAATTGCAGGACGATCCGGCAAATAATGGAAGATGAAATTTTAAATGTTATCACATGGAGATTCTCTTCGGGTAATTTCTGACTTAAATCTCATCCAGCAATTGCTTTAACTCCCGGTCTTCTTCTTCAGTTAAGTCAAATACGGTTTTGCCTTCGGCATTGGGAATGGTTTTATCACCCTTTGCTTCAATAAGTAATTTCACCGATTCGAGA
>JAATGW010000592.1 GCA_015654495.1 Chitinophagales bacterium | reverse complement strand
CCAGGTCACGAATCGTGGTAAAGCCTGCGAGCAGTGTTGCACGAAGATGATTCACCGCACGTGCATTTCTTTCGGCACGGGATTCTTTTAATACCTGGTCCTCCCATTTGGCTTCATTTAAGGATGCAGAAATATATGCGAATGGCCCTCAATCATTCCCGGCATCAGTGTGCTGCCTTTGAGCACCACAGTAGAACAATTTTTTGGGATATTAAAAGAATTTGCTGCTCCGATATGGACGATCTTACCTGAATCAACCAGAACCCAATATCCAGGATGAATGTTTTCGCCGTCAAAAACCCGGTCGGGTTTGAGAAGCAATGGAAAAGCTGACTGCCCTGATACCAACGCGACTAAAAAAAGTTTAACCATTAACGTTAGCAGCAGTTTTTGCATACAGAACCGGTTTTGTTTGATTGAAATTCAATAAAGGAAGTTATCGAAATCTGCTGCAGCAAATACATTCCTGTATAAAAAAACCCTTCGGGGGCGAAGGGTTTTTTTATACAAATCAATTAAAAATCAAAATACACTCTTTAAAGGAACAGGCCAGAGCTTTTGCGGATATGCACCGTCATTCACGAGGTCATTGATACTTTGTCTTACCGCAGGCGCATCGTCCTTATAGGTAACACCAAACCATAATGCAGAAGTCGGAATAACTTTAATCACACCTCTGCCTTCCCTAATATAATTATCAGCGACAATCGGAATAAAAAATTCTGATTTTGGCTGGTCCCCTTTTTCCTTTAAAAATTCCCGGAAGAGTTTACGTGAATAGTCGAATACTGCGGGTGAAAAACACCAGAAATTCATTGAAACATAGGAATCACGTGGCAGTTCTGCAGGCTCGTGCTGATCGTCGCAAAGAATCCTGCCATCTTTCATGCTTATATTCAATCTTTCTGCGATAGAGGTCAGATTCCCTTTTGCGTCTACTTCGCATACACCCCGGTTAACAGTTCCGTGATCTGAAAGCGTTTTCAGTAATTCATAACCGATGATAGAAAATGTTTCATCATTACAATCATTCACCAGAAAACGATAGGCTTTATCGAATGCATCATACCCATAGAAATCGTCAGCATTGATAACTGCAAACGGTTCTTTTATAACATCAGCCGCACATAGTACGGCGTGGGCAGTACCCCATGGTTTTGACCTGTCTGCAGGAAGTTCAAATCCTCCAAGCTCCGATCTCAGGTCCTGAAATACATAAGCAGTTTCAATCTTACCTTCCAGTTTAGGTTCGAAAATTGCTTTGAAGTCTTCAGCAAATTCTTTTCTTATGATAAATACGATTTTGCCAAAGCCGGCGCGGATAGCATCGTAAATTGAATAGTCCATAATGGTTTCCCCGCCTGGCCCGAATGCCTCAATCTGTTTCATTCCGCCATATCGCGAAGCCATGCCAGCAGCTAAAATCATCAAAGTTGGTTTCATCAGGTCGTTTTTTTGATCTTTGAGTTTTAAAATTAATGCGTAAAGTACAAAGGAACCGTTTTAAACTATTATGAATAACGGAATTAATCTGCAAAATTGTACAATTCAAACGGTTATTCAACAAAATTCCGATAGCCAGGTCAATTGGGATGTGCTGCGGCTTGATCTTATACATCCTTTAATATCAGGCAATAAATACTTTAAACTAAAATATTATCTGTCGGATGCAATTAAATCAGGTCAGAAAGGTCTGGTCAGTTTTGGCGGTGCCTGGTCCAATCATATTGCAGCAGTTGCTGTTACGGCAAAATTAAACGGACTTTCAAGTATCGGTCTGATCCGGGGAGAGGAGCCGGCTGTATTTTCACCAACATTGGAGAATGCCCGGGAGGCCGGAATGGACCTGAAATTTATTTCGAGGGAGGAATATCCGCTTATGAACCGGGATCCCACGAAAATAGCCGGCCTTTTTCCAGGTTACCAGGTAATTCCGGAAGGGGGATATGGAGAAGCCGGGATGAAGGGAGCTGCAGAAATTCTACAATTTGAGGGTGTTCAGCAGTATGATTACATTTTTGTTGCCTGCGGAACGGGAACGACCCTCGCGGGCCTCGCATACGCGGCTGAGGAACATCAGGTTATCACAGGTATTCCCGTGCTTAAAAATCCAGCCTGGGAAGAAAAAGCAATTGATGATCTGCTGGCCAGGGTGAAAAAACATGCCGGATTCACCCTGATCAACAGGTATCATTTTGGAGGTTATGCGAGGTTCAACGCAGAATTGCTGCATTTTATGAATGATTTCTATAATAGCTACGGAATTCCAACAGATTTTGTGTACACAGGTAAACTGATGTTCGCTGTCAACGATCTGATTATCAATAATTATTTCCCCGCCGGCAGTCGTATTCTGGCTATTCATTCTGGTGGCCTGCAAGGAAACAGGTCGTTAAAACCGGGAAAGCTTTCGTTTTGAAAAAAGCCACGCATTATATTTGCCGGATACCTTTGTCACCAATTTTACGTTTCGTTTCCAACCATGAAACCTATACGAATCCTGTGCATTTCTCTGGCCTTTTTTGCCGCAATTCCTGCTCTGCAGGCACAGGATACCCTGCCTTCATTTTCTATCATAAACAGGTGTGGAAAAATCATACTAAGCTGGGTAAATCCCTTCGACAGCCTGGTGCAGATCAGTATCCAGCGGTCGCCCGATTCAGCAAGAGGTTATAAAACGATTATGACTATTCCGGATGCAACCTCGGTTATCAATGGTTACCTTGACAGTAAAGCGCCCAATCCAACACAGTTTTACCGGATCTATGTTCAGCAGCAACAAGGGAAATTCTTTTTTTCTGAAATCAAAAAACCGGTTGTGGACGACAGCAGGCAGAATATTTACCTGCAAGCCTCCAATACCCTTACCGGTAGCCGTAATAACAATAGCAATTTTAAAGATTCATCGCGTATTAAACCCCCGGACCCAAGAAATATCTTCACCCCTTCTTTCTTCATATTTACAAACAATGAAGGGAACCTAGTGATCGCCCTGCCTCAGACAAAACTTAAACTATACAGCATTAAATTTTTCCAGGAAAACGGAACGGCATTGTTTGAAATGGAAAAAATAAATGAATCCGTTCTAACGCTTGACAAGTCAAACTTCCACCATGCAGGTTGGTATAAATTTGAATTGTATGAGAACACCGTTCTGAAGGAGAAGAATAAGTTTTATATACCTAAAGACCGTTAAACGTTGAACATTTAACGTTTAACGTGAGTTCGCAATTAAATACGAGTTCAAAATTTCTGCGTAGATTTTCCTGGACTTCGGTTAGAGGTAGGCGGTAGCCAAGCTCTTTTTCCATTGATGTAACCGCTTTTCCCTCTATTCCGCAGGGAATAATATTGTCAAAAAAACTCAGGTCGGTATTCACATTGAGAGCAAAACCATGCATGGTTATCCACCTGCTGCAGCGGATACCCATAGCGCAGATCTTTCTGGATCTGCCCGGTACTAACGCATCCAGCCACACGCCGGTTTCGCCGGGGCTTCGTTCGCCTTTCAGTCCATAGCCTGCAATGGTAAGGATGATAACTTCTTCGAGATTGCGGAGGTATTTTCCGATATCGGTATAAAATTTTTCCAGGTCCATGATCGGGTAACCCACCAGTTGACCGGGTCCGTGAAAGGTGATATCGCCTCCCCTGTTTGTATTATAATACGAAATTCCCCGCTCCTGCATTTCATATTCACTGATGAGTATATTGGAAGGCTTTCCGCTTTTGCCAAGCGTATAAACAGCGGGATGTTCACAAAATAACAGGTGATGCAGTGGAAAATGCGGGTCCTGCTCATCTAGGTTTGATCCGACTCCTGCTTCAGCAGAAGCGGATTTATTCTGAACTTTTTCCTTAAGCAGGTTTTCCTGGATTTTCCAGGCATCCCCGTACTCGATTATCCCAAGATCTGAAAACACAACTTGCTCCTTCATAGAACAACAAAGGTAAAATCTTTACATTGATATTAACTTTGCCGCTATGGGTGCCAATTTCAGTGATGGTTCTGATAAGGAAATTCCACAGGAAAATGAGGAAGAAACCGGTGAGGCCTGGTTTGAACGACTATCTCTCCGGGTAGATAAGGGCCAGGAGCCACTACGCATAGATAAGTTCCTGATGGCAAGAATGGACGGCGGTAGCCGTAACAAAATTCAGCAGGCCCTCAGCCGGGGGATGATCCAGGTACCTGGAACTAGTATCAAGGCCAATTATAAGATAAAGCCGTCCGATCAGCTCATCTATTATT
>JAATGW010000586.1 GCA_015654495.1 Chitinophagales bacterium | reverse complement strand
GATCCCGTTAAAACACCAATTGAATTCAACGGAGGTTTCTTTTTTTCTTTCACTACTGGCTTCTTTATTTGGCCTGTAGATTGAGTTGCGGGCGGCCAGTTCCAGTTGTTTTGGCCACCAGTCGATTAGTTCATGAAAGAAATAACCCCCTTGTATATAGTATCCCCGAAGAATATCTGCCTTATCACCATTCAGCTTGTCGATGATCTTTTTATAATGCAGTTCCGACTGCCAGCTGAAGCCCCTGAACATAAAGGCAGATTCAATATTGCTCTGACTCACGCGGTACTGGCCCGGCGCACCATTCTCGTATCCCTCAAGTGATCCGCCGCCCGCCTGTGAAAACCGCGTGTACGGGCTTCTGTTGGTAACCGTGTTGAATGCGATCAGTCCCGCCGGTTTATCATGAATTTCCAGATCGGAGCCTTCGAAATCCAGGTAATGACCAAGAAAATTCCATTGCAGCCTTCCGAAATACATCAGGTTATTATCATCGTTTTCAAAATTGCCTCTGCCCGTTCCCGTGAGTACCGCCAGCCAGTAGTTAAAGTCTGCAATCCCTTTTCCTTTTAAGCGGCCATAGATTTCGACACCTTGCTGCCGGTCCACTGTAAAGGGCCGGTTGATGATGGAACGGTCCATCATTTGCTGTTCGCCACTGCTGATATGGCGTTCGCGGGTATATTCCACCTTCCACTGGCCGACTTTAAAATTCAGCCAGCTCCATTTTTCGATCATGATCCTGTAATCCAAAAGGTTGGATTGAGCAAGCTCGTATTCCCAATAGTACCTGATCCAGGGTTGGAAAGCATGACCCCCGATTTTAAGACGCGCACGATTGATTTTGAAAACCGTTTTCTTTTCTCCGGTAAAATCATCAAATGTTACGGGATCCTGGTCTTCAGGTGTAGCGAAACGGAATTGCAGCCGGCTCTGAATCTGCAGCAGGTATTTGTCATCGTTAGTCCGCAGTTCAAATCCTTTTGAACCATATTTAAAACTTAACCGTTTTGAAGAGTCGGTTTGAGCATGGAGCCTTTGAGAAGCAAGGACAAGCAGTGCAATTGAAAGATATTTTATGATGCCGTTCGTGCTCAGCAATTTTTGTTCAACTTACTTAAATTTTCTAAAAATGCACAGGTAAAAATGCAGCGCCACTAAAGTTCAAAGACTTCAAGTAGTGAGGACTTAGCTCGGATCTTTGAATCTTTTTGGTTGAAAAAACGCAAAATAAAAACGAAAAACACAATCCTATCCGGTTTTTAACCATTGAATAATATTTCTGTTGGTCGCACATGCGGCTATATGCACCATTCAGCAAAATATGAAGGATGCCTTCCGTGCTCTGATAGTCGATGATGTTTGTAGAGTTTACAAAGAACCCGATCCTCTGTAGTATTTCTGTTTGAATTTTTTTCCTTTCCGTATTTTGCCCGCATTTCTTTATAGTATCCGGATGATTCATGCTTTTTTCTCTCCTCAACAAGGATAGAGTCGATTTCTGTTTTTTTATCCCATTTATCAAAGCAGGATTTATGAATACCTGAATCGAAAAAACGGTACAGGTGGTTGCTGGTATCTGAAATTGCCGGCAGGGAAATAATTGAACTTTCCTGGTTAAGAATCTCGCCACATAGAGGGCAAATACTTTGCCCTAAAAAGATAATAGCCATATAATAAATATAAAAAAAACCGCTTAGCTGGCGGTCCTATCTTTTTATGTGAGCCTCTTTTCTTTGGCTTTTCTTCGTGAATTAATTCTTCAATGCCCTCAATGCTCATAAACCTTTTAGTTAAACACGCTGCCATTAATGGGGTAATTCCTAGAATTTTGTGCTGCTTTACAAAGTTGTAAAGACGGAATGTAAATCAATATCGTAACAATGGTTTTCAATCTTTTTGCTGAAAGCATTTGTCTGTCGGGTAAATCTTCTTATTGCCATCTGCAAAGTCGAATTATAAGGTTCAATATAAGAAGTAGAAATATGTTTTACATCAGGATTACCTGGAATTGCAATTTCTTTCGGTGCTGTTGAATTTAACAAGATTGTATTTCTTTTTTCTTTGAACCAACGAAATCTGTACCTTATAATTTGCCAATTAAAAAACACAGGAAAATATTAACCCGGTAGGGACTGCAGAACTGCTTTATGATTGAAGTTTATTGGAAAAAGATAAGATTGCTGATTAACTTCCATGTTCGGTTAATTAAATCAGGAATTAAAGATTTGCTACAGGCTAAAAGCAAAACCAGGAAGACTCAAAGCCACAGAAATAAAGAAATTTTGTATTGCTTTTATTTCCAGTCTCGAGTCTTCGTGGTAAGAGTAATAGTCTTTTATAAAGCTATTGCTGATGTCCCTTCTTTAACTTCTCCATTGCTGACTCCACTGCTTTCTGTGCACTTAATGATTCTGCTTTCTGGCGTGGCGGATAGTCGGCAAAACTCTTGAGATGTTCCATAAGAAAGGGTTGGGCAGCTGTAGGTGCCCACATCTTGGCGGCAAAAAATTTCCGGCCTATATATCCCCACTCATGACTTTCAGGGTCCATTTTTTCCATCGGGTCCATTAGCAGGTTGAACATATACGGTACATTGGGATATTTTTTCTCATTCCACCAAAGGCCTTCATATTTAACACCGATATGCATTTTCCATGCATCCACCCTAATGGCCATCAGGTCAGTTTCGTCGTAATAGAAAAATTCGCGGCGCGCTGACTTTTCTGATTTTCCACTCCAGAAATCCAGTTGATTGTATCCATCCAGATGAACTTTGTAGGTTGTATTTCCAAGTTTTGCACCTTTTAATAGATCTTTTTTCAGACCAGGCAAACCCGCCGCCGCAGCCAGGGTAACAAACAAGTCTTCATGACTCTGCAATCCATTAAATGCAGTACCGGGTTTTATCACGCCCGGATATTTGATCAGGCAGGGTACGCGCACTCCACCTTCCCATGTAGTGCCTTTTTCCCCTCTGAATGGAGCATAACCTCCATCAGGCCACATGATCAGTTCATTGCCATTGTCAGTGGAATAGATAACGATGGTATTATCTTCAATTCCCATCTCTTTTATTTTATCAAGCACTTTTCCTACCTGCTCATCGTGTTCAATCATTTTTGCTCTGTATACATCCTCTTCTGCACGCCCTTCGGCCACGGCCATCTTTATGTATTTCTCCGGGGAATGACTCCAGATATGTGTAGCCGTTGTATTAAACCAAAGGAATATAGGCTTGGCGGAGCCCTTTTGTTTTTCCATCCATGTAAGCGTATGGCCCAGCACTTCAGCGTCAAATGTTTCCATTCTTTTTCGGGTAAGCATGCCCGTATTTTCAATTTTCTGCTTTCCTACCTTGCCCCACTGCGGGTCAACTGTTGCATCCTCTGTTGTGGTTGCCCATGCATGGAGCACGCCTCTCGGACCTACTTTTTTGGTATATTCAGGATTCTTTTGACCAGGGTAGTCGAGTTGTTCAGGTTCTTCTTCAGCATTCAAGTGATAAAGATTTCCGAACCATTCATCAAAACCATGCACGGTCGGCAGAAATTCGTTACGGTCGCCTAAATGATTTTTACCAAACTGCGCCGTCGCATAGCCCTGGCTCTTGAGCACCTCCGCCAATGTCGGGTCTTCTTTCTGAATTCCCAGGGAAGACCCCGGAATGCCAATTGTAGTCATTCCACTGCGAATAGGCAATTGTCCGGTAATAAATGCAACACGGCCTGCGGTACAGCTGGGCTGTCCATAGTGATCGGTAAATATTCCACCGTCTTTTGCAATCCGGTCGATATTTGGAGTGCGCCCCATCATCCCATGTGTATAGGCTCCCACATTCCACATGCCAATATCATCACCCCAAATGACAACTATATTTGGTTTCTTGCTTTGCGCCACAGCAGTTCCCACAGTTAACGCACAGGCAAGAATGGCGCAATTAATAATTCGCCATTGTGTTTTAGCATTGCTCATAAACATCGTTTTTGTTTTAGATTTTTATACAGATAGATTCATCAAGTGGTATATAACAATGGGCGGGATATTTCTGCCAGCATATATGGAAAACCAGGGTTGCCGCTCAGATCCTTATATGATTGAAAGGAACTTACTTACTAAACTGCAAAACCGAAGTATGCCAAAATTATTACTTACAAAAAAACAATGACTGTTACTGCTGTTACTGCGCAGAATTTCCTACGCAAGTTCCCATACGGGGTTAACTGAATCAAGTTTATGTGTGGGTTTTATGCCTATTATTTATAAATATTGGCAGAGTTTGACGCGTCAGGCCTTTGAGAAAGGTTTAGCATAACCGGAAGGTGTTGTACCGGTATGTTTCTTAAAAGCGATAGTGAAGGAATTCCGGTTGCTAAAACCGCAACTTTCAGAAAGTGCTTCCAGCGTTAAAAATTTCGCCTCCCCGTTTTCGATCAATGATTTCGCATAATCTACACGGTATTTATTTACAAAGTCATTAAAGTTTGTTTTGAATACCTGGTTAATAACGGCTGATAACAGATAGCTTTGGATGTCCATTTCAACGGCAAGTTTAGCTGATGTGAATCCCTTCTTCAAATACGAATGCTCTGTTTCAAAGTGCTTACTAACCTGAGCCGCAAGATTTAATAGCTTCTGACCTGACAAATAAATTTCCTGCGAATTATTTTCCTTTCCAATATTGTCATTTGCAGGTGACCTATCCTGATCAGAGAAGCTGCTGTTTTCTGCAAAGTCCGAAATCTGATCCTGCCTGATGGGTTCAGATTTAAGCATAGTTTCATTTTCGTCAACACGCAGAATTATACCTTTCAGCCCATAAAGAATTTTAGGTCGCATTACTAATATAACAATGGTGATGCTTATGCTGATTGCAAGAAGAGTATGTGCAACAAAAAAATAATTATCCTGGCTTCCGATTAAAATATTTATATAATAAGGTACGAAGAATAGTAATTGACAAGCACAGAAAATTCTGACCCAATTCATTATGCTCTTATTTTCCTGTTTAAGCTCTTGATTTTGTTTAATTTTTTCAGAACGCAGGATCATTCTGACCTGAAAAATCCAGTAGAGGGTAGTCAGGATTATTCTGATAGGCACATACATTACACCAATACCCATCCATCCTTGAGAAAACTGGCTCCATATTGTATTTAACTGGGCAGCATCAGATGAAAGCTCCTGAAGTTTGTAACTGGAAGGCCTGATATAAAATGGAAAGAAATCGATTATAAAGACAATTACAGGAATAAAATGAATCAGGTCAAACAACCTGAAAGTTTTCTGCTGTAACAAAGACCTGACATAGAAATAGGAAAAAGGCATCAACAGAAATCCGGCGATATAGCCGGTGCGATAAGTATGGTACCACGGTGATTCTGTGATAAGTCTGGAATATAACAAAAATGAGACCAGGAGCCCGTAGCCGGCGGTAAGGTAGTAGCCGGCCAGCCATTTATTATTTACGTTTTTGTTACCGGAAAAAACGAGCAGTATTGCTCCGGCGAGGAAGCACAGTACTACCGTTATAAAGAAAATAAATGTGGATGTGTTAAGTACAGGTTGCATTAATTTTCCTTTTTTGAAATCCCAGGGTCCAACTTACCGGTACCCAATTTATCAACTTTTAAGCAAGTGCAGTTCATTCTTCTGGTGCCTGAACTCACCGGAAAAGAGGATCTATACGGTTGCATGTAGGTTTAATCCGGGTTGCTTAACAAGAGACATTATCTCACCAAAAATCAGTTGAAACCCCACAACGGTAACGCCGCTGTTAAAAAAACCTCATATTAAACCGAAAAAAGCCCATACAATATAGTTTTCTCTATACTTATTTCGAACCGATATACTCAGTCGGAGATTTACCGGTTTCTTTTTTAAAGGCATTCAAAAAATTGACTTTGCGGGAAAATCCGGCTTCCTGACTGAGGGCTTTGATGGTAAGGTTCCGGTTATTTTCATTTTTACATTGTTCAATAAAGTATTCGATCCGGAACTGATTCAGCCAACCACTGAAATTTTTATTCTGACTCTGGTTGATGAGCCTTGACAATTGATAGGCGGGTATCATTGTGTCTTTGGAAAGATCATGAATTGAATATTTTGAATTTTTAAATAGTCCACGGTCCTGCACCAGTTTTTCAATCATTTTGAGTTTGTCATTCATGTCACGTGCAGACTCCACAGACTCTGTTTCGGGTTTTTGTCTTTCAGAAAAAGAGAATT
>JAATGW010000126.1 GCA_015654495.1 Chitinophagales bacterium | reverse complement strand
GAAGCGGAGAGGCTCCATCGGAACAGGTACTCCATGCACTGATTCAGGCATTGCTTCAAAAAAAACGGAAGTAGACCAGGGAAACGGAAAGTCATTTACCGGCTTTACCCTCAATGCATCCACAGTAATCCCTGCCGATTTTAAAGGTGCAGTGAGATTTGTTGCAATTTCTTCCAGTTGCCCGGATTGAGTATAGTAAACAAGCAGTACATTATAGGACATAAGAGGGATCAGTTAAGGTCTTCCGGTTTTAATATTTTAGAATTCTTACTGTAATTTTTTACGATTTTTTTCATTTCATCTGAAAGCTTGCTGTAATTGTCGCGGATAAACTTACCGTCTTTATCCTTGTCACCATTGTAGTGCACAATTTTCGGAGCATGTTCCTGAATCATTAATCTCAGAAACCGGTATTCCGTATTTTCCTGGTCAGCGCTGATGGCTTTCTCCAGATTTCCGGCGCCTGCTTTGAAACTCTTTAATTTTTCGTTCGGCTTTGATAACAGGGCAGCTTTCTTTGCCATCAATGCGCCTTCAAAAGCCTGTTTCCCTGAGACATCACTGTTTTTCAAAACCTCAAGCTGATCATTTATCGACTCAAGGCTTTTCCCTGACATCGCATTATAAAATGCATTTCTATCAAAACCTGACTGTGATCTTGCCTCAGAATGCAGCAATCCGCCTGTCAAAAAAAACAAAATCAATAACTGTACTTGTATATTTCCCTTCATAAGTTCCGGCTTTAAATTTCAAAAAATATTCATGCAATACCCCTGTCAGGCCAACGCCGGATTTTGCCACAACGTACGATATTCTCTGAAAAAAACTTGAACAAAATGCTAGGCTTTTCGAATCCCTTTTGCTGAAAGGATGAAAATAATCAGACCCAATAACACCACCACTGACAGAGCAATTCTGAGCCCGGTTTCGTTAGCTATAAAACCGATAATCGGTGGACCGAAAAGAAACCCGGTAAAGCCGATTGTGCTTACTGCTGCCAGTGCCGCCGAAGGGGCCATGGTTTTACTTTTTCCAGCTATCATATAAACAATAGGTATCACGGAAGATACACCAAGACCAACGAGTGCAAACCCGGAAATAACGGCCAGGGGTACCTGCCATGACAGTGCAAGGCTGAGGCCAAGTGCAATCAGCATGCCATTAGCCATAAGCATGCGTTTATGCCCGAACATAGCGATCAGCCAATCACCAAGAAACCGGCCACCAGCCATCGCAAATGTAAATGCAGTATATCCTGTTGTACTAACACCTCCTTTATCTTCAAGTACCTGCCGGTAATAAAGTGAACTCCAGTCGGCCATCGCCCCTTCGCAAAGTGCAACACAAAAACAAATAAGCCCGAGCAACATCAATGCCTTATCAGGCCAGGCAAAGATCTTCTGACCCTGTTCACTGTGAATAGAATCTTTTATCATCCAGGAGTATAAAAGGAAGCCAATAATAGCACAGCCGGAAGCCACCAGGAGGAAATGCTGCTGAGTACCGAGATGCGAGCGCAATGACCACCCTCCTACCACGGCCCCGCATAAAGCTCCAAGACTCCACATGGCGTGCAAACTTGAAAGGATCGGTTTTGCAAGTTGGTGCTGAACAGAAAGGCCCTGGGTATTCATTGAAATATTAAGGCAGTCACCAAAAAAACCAAAGAAAAACAGGATGAGCGAGAGCTGCAATACCGACTGACTGAATGCAAGCCCTGCAAGCAGAGCGGCATATCCGATCATGGATATTAAAGTTATGATCCGGCTGCCAAATTTGTGAACCGTCCAACCGGCAAAGGGAAGCGCAACCATTGAGCCTAAAGGAAGCATAAAAAGGACCGCGCCCAGTTCAGCTTCATTCAGCGAAAAATGATCTTTGAGTGCAGGTATGCGTGCCGCCCATGAAGAAAATATCATCCCGCATAAAAAAAAGTAAATGGAGATGGAGATCCGGCTGTTTTTATCTTCGGCAGTTTTCAAATGCTTTGATTTTAGAACGAAAAAAGCTCTCCTTTACAGTGAGAGCTTTTTTATAAGAATATCTGAAGTTTAGTTTTCGGTAGCTCCTTCAACCAATACAGTTACTTTATTATTCAAAACTTCAATAAACCCACCCTCTACCTGGAAACTTGAGGTATTGGAACCTGATTTATCTATCAGGAGTTTGATAGTACCCGCACCAAGTGCACTTACAAGTGGTGCATGCTTTTCGAGGATCTCAAAAGACCCGCCGATTCCCGGAAGCTGAAGCCCATATACATCTCCTGCGTACAGCCTTTTCTCTGGTGTCAGAATTTCAAGTTGCATGTATTTTACGTTTAACGTTGGACGTTCAACGTTGAACGTTCAACGTTAAACCACTAAAAACTAAATCCTGTTAACTACTCTTACCCGGGGCTTCACCCCGGGCTATTGTATTAGGTCCTTTCAGGACTAAGAAAACAACAACCATACTTACGGCACCGGATTAAATCCCCGCGCACTATCTCAACTGTCGAACCTACACCCCGATATTCTCTTTTCCGCTCAATTCTTATCTTCCACTTCGTACCCGGGGCTTCACCCCGGGCTATTGTATTACGTCCTTTCAGGTCTAAGAAAACAACAACCATACTGACGGCACCGGATTAAATCCTCGCGCACTAAATCATCTTTCTCACGGAATTAAAAACCGCAATTGTATTGGCTGTTTACTTCTTACTTCGTACCCCGTACCCGGGGCTTCACCCCGTGCTATTGTATTACG
>JAATGW010000595.1 GCA_015654495.1 Chitinophagales bacterium | reverse complement strand
TGCAATAAAACGTTAATGGCCCCCGTTATAGATTCGGTTTTTCATAGGATATTGGATTTAAAACGGGGCTGGATTTCTATCCTGGCCTCTTTTTTTTTAGGCAGAAGGCAGGAGGCAGCAGGCAACAGATATAAGCGGCAGGTTGATGATAATGAATTTAGCTGCGATCCCCGAAACTTACAACCTAAAACTTATAACCTGACGACCTAACAACCTGACAACTCAAAAACTTCATTAACTGATTTTAAATAAAAAAAATGATCTGGTGAACACCAGATCATTTTTTTTATGCCTTTCAACGTTGAACTTTGAACGTTTAACGTTGAACGTCGAACGGTTGTTCACATTTCAGCCATATGCGGAATTTCCACTCCCTGGTACAGCCCTGCATCAAGTTTCTGTTTCGTTTCTTCAAAAGCTTTCAGAGTAAGCTGGATATCTTCGTCGGTATGAGTTGCTGTTGGAATCAACCTGTATATAATATGTCCCTTTGGAATTACAGGATAAACGACTATCGAACAAAATATATGGTAATTTTCTCTCAGGTCTGTTACCATGATTGTTGCTTCTTCAACTCCTCCGGTCATATAAACAGGCGTTACCACTGAATCTGTTTTTCCAATGTCGAATCCTTTTGCGCGGAGACCATTCTGGAGTTTTAATGCATTATCCCAGAGTTTAGCTTTTAGCTCGGGCTTTGTGCGCAATAGTTCAAGTCTTTTAAGATTTCCCATTACCAGTGGCATTGGCAACGCTTTGGCGAAGATCTGACTACGGATATTGTACCGGATATAGTCGATGATATCCCTTGTTCCGGCAACAAATGCACCTATAGAAGCCATTGATTTGGCAAAGGTGGAAAAATACAGATCGATACCATCCTGAACATCCTGTTCTTCACCTGCGCCGGCACCGGTTTTTCCGAGAGTTCCAAAACCATGCGCATCATCTACCAGTAATCTGAAAACGTATTTTTCTTTCAGCGCACATATTTCTTTTAGTTTACCCTGATCACCTGCCATTCCGAAAACACCTTCAGTGATTACGAGTATCCCACCTCCCTGTTGTTTTTCGATCAGGTTATTTGCACGCTGGAGTTGTTTTTCCAGGTCCTCGATGTCGTTGTGCTTATATACATAGCGGTGCCCCGGATGCATGCGTAAACCATCGATAATACAAGCGTGACTTTCTGCATCGTATACAATAATATCGTGACGGTTGCAAAGCACATCGATTAAACTCACCATACCCTGGTAACCGAAGTTAAGCAGGATAGCATCTTCTTTCGATTCAAATGCTGCAAGTTCTTTTTCGAGCTGTTCGTGGAAGTTGGAGTTTCCGCTCATCATGCGCGCACCCATCGGTAATGCCAGCCCGAATTTTGCGGCGGCATCGGCATCAGCTTTTCTTACTTCCGGGTGATTGGCCAACCCGAGGTAATTATTGAGGCTCCATACGATTTTTTCTTTCCCCCTGAACTGCATTCGGCTTCCTATAGGGCCTTCGAGCTTAGGAAATGCGAAATAGCCATGCGCCCGTTTGCGGTGTATCCCTATGGGACCATGATTCTTCAATAATCTTTCAAATATGTCAGCCATAAACCGGATAAATTAGGATTAAAAATTGCGGCAAATGTAAAACTTTTAAAGCAACGAATGGATGGCAAAAGGCTATTGTGGAAAGCTTGACCACAATTTTAGTTCTTTTTGGCTATGCTAACAGATTTCCAATACATTTGAAAGAGAATCTCCACAGCAAACAAAGAATTATGCGTCTAAAATCTTTTTTATTCTGCCTGGGTTTAACCTTCTTCATTCATGTGCAGCTTCAGGCACAAAACATTGCGAGGCCTAAATTGGTGGTGGGTTTGATGGTTTATCAGATGCGCTGGGATTATTTATACCGGTATTATGAGAGATATGGTGAGAATGGATTTAAAAGACTGATGCGGGAAGGCTTTAATTGTCAGAATACCCTGATTCCTTATGCACAGACATTAACTGCCGCCGGACATGCAAGCGTATATACTGGTTCAGTTCCCGCAATTAATGGAATTGTTGGTAACGAATGGTACGATCGTAGCCTCAAACGTTCAGTTTACTGTGTTGAAGACCCAACGGTAAAAACAATCGGTGGAGGACCAGCAGCATTGCCGATGTCACCCAAAAATTTGTGGACAACAACCGTTACCGATGAACTTCGTTTGGCAACCAATTTCAGATCCAAGGTAATCGGGATAGCAATTAAGGATCGCGGTGGAATTCTTCCCGCTGGCCATTCTGCCAATGCTGCTTACTGGTATGAATCTACAAGCGGAAACTGGGTGACCAGTACTTATTATTTAAATGAACTTCCCAACTGGGTTAAGGCGTTCAACAATGCTAAGGTTGTCGATTCCCTTTACAAACTCGATTGGAACACGCTTTATCCTGTTGAAACCTATGTACAAAGCGATGCTGACGACAAACCATATGAAGGGAAGTTCAGTTATGAACCTAAACCTGCTTTCCCGCATAAACTTGCATTACTTGCCGGGAAAAATTACGGATTGATTTCGGCTACTCCTCACGGTAATACGCTAACGCTCCAGTTTGCAAAATCTGCTTTGGTTAACGAACAACTCGGCAGTGACGATATAACTGATTTTCTTGCCATCAGTCTGTCTTCTCCTGATTATGTCGGGCATCAATACGGACCCAATTCGGTTGAAATTGAAGATGTTTATCTCAGGCTGGACAAGGATCTGGCGGACTTTTTTGGTTTTCTCGATGCAAAAGTCGGGAAAGGGAATTACACGTTTTTTATAACAGCCGATCATGCAGTTGCCCATAATAATTCATTTATGGAAGAAAGGAAGCTGCCCGGCAAAACCCTGCCTTATGCAGAGACTCCTGCAGAAGTGGAAACCGATAAACATTTTGGTGTAAAAGGCCTGGTTGAGACATTTGAGAATTTTCAATTCTATCTGAACCGCAGGGCTATTGATAGCGCAAAACTTGATTTCAGTGCAGTAAAGAAATACCTGATTAATGAACTCAATAAAATGCCTGAGATTTTGCTTGCATTTGATACAGAGGATATAAGCGGAGCCACGTTGCCTGGCGAATTCAGGGAAATGTATATCAAGGGCTACAATGCAAAGCTAGGTGGCGACATTCAGATAATGCTGAAACCTGCTTATTTCTACGGTGGAAAAACAGGAACAACACATGGAACACCATATCCTTACGATTCGCATATTCCGCTTGTTTTTATGGGATGGGGTGTTAAACCCGGAAACCTTTACCGGCAGGTATTCATGACCGATATTGCGCCTACCATTGCCGCCTTACTTCATATCCAGATGCCGAGTGGCACTGTAGGTAAAGTTATTACTGAGGTAATTAAAGACTGACCGGAATTATAAAAGTTGTCCGGATACAGGCTTACAGCAGGTACCAAAACTAAAAACCATCCCGCCTGATGTTCGTGCGGACTTTAATTCAGGTATTGCTGATCTTCCCCGCGACTAATATTGCTTTTTCTCAAACAGAAGGTTCAGCAGCATTTGATATAAACAGACGATTCTCTAAAAAGGAATTGATTGCTGATCTGGATATGCTGAAAGACAGTCTGGAGATTTTGCATCCGGCATTATACCGCTACCTGACAGAAAAAGAGTTGGGTGATTTATTTAAAACCGCAGCACAGAATATCAGGGATCAACAAACTTTATCATCATTTTTTTCTCTGCTGGCACCTGTAGTCGGGAGGATCGGAGATCTGCATACGACGATGGACCTTCCGGATGAATATTATCAGGCGATTGCTTCTTCAGCAAGAATTTTTCCTTTTGATGTCAGGATTATCGATGGCCAGGTTTATGTGGCCAGCAATAACAGCAAAGACTCTGGTGTAGTTATCGGATCAAGGATCATTTCAATAAATAATATCCCTGTTGGGGATCTGCTGAAGAAAATGGAATCCTGTTTTTCTGCTGAAGGAAATAACCGGAGTTTCAAAATCAGGCGGTTGAACAGAGGTTTGCGTTTCTGTTCCGGATTATTTACGGTGAAATGGATTCTTTCGGGATTCATTTCGAAGGTCCTCAGAACAGCAAACGATTTACAATCAATATTGGCGCGGAAATATTTTCGGTGATCAGAGAGCGGCGGGTAATCAGTAAGGCAGGATATCCATTGCTGAAAGGACTGTTTCCGCAATCGCCGTTTCTTGGATTTTATATACATAATTCCGGAATCGGAATTCTGAGAATAGCGTGGTTTCAGAATGATGTATTAAAAGAAAATGGAGAATTGTTTAAGCCCTTTGTTGATTCCGTCTTTAAGGAAATCAGGAGATCAAATGTAGGCAGGCTGATTATTGGTGTCAGGAACAACGGTGGTGGCGAGAGTGTGAATGCGACCTGGCTTTATTCCTGTATCACAGACAAACCTTTTCGGTTTTCATATGCAATGGAATCGAACAGACAAATATACCTGTCGGATAGTATCGGGGGTGTAAAATACATGCCTGCTAAAACCGTGAAAAGGTATATCAGTATGGACACATCAGCAAAAGATAGTCGTTTTTTTGGCCTGGATATTCAGCAGCCGCATCCTGATCATTTCTCAGGTAAGTTGGTAGTTCTTATTGATGGACTCACAGTGTCTGCTGCCACGCAATTCGCAGACCTGGTAAAACTGAATAAAAGAGGAAAATTAGTCGGGGAAGAATCACCTGGTGCAATAAACGGTGGATCGGGAAGAGGCTATGCTTATTTTCAGCTTCCTAATACCGGGTTGCTGGCTATGATTTCAAAATACAGATTATATATGACCGTCCCTGGTCATCAAAATAAAGATCAATGATTGAAGCCTGATTTTGTTCCCCTGGTGAAAATAGGAGATCTTATTAACGGAAAGGATAATGCGTTAGAACTTGCAATTAAGATGCTTTTAAAAAGTAATTAACTTTTTGAAATAATTAGGGCCTGCTGTTTATATTTTTAAGAAATGACATGCGAGGGTTTTTGACAAAAGGTGCCGCCAACCTGGTCCCCGGCCCCTATGCAGCCTCTTGTTTGTAGCCAGACGTTTTTACGTACAAACGCATTGATCGATCCAGTC
>JAATGW010000503.1 GCA_015654495.1 Chitinophagales bacterium | reverse complement strand
TGTATTCAATAGCCCCCAGCTTCAGCTCGGGAAAAATAAAAAATGAAATGGGCTTTAGCCCAATAGACCGTGCATTGATTAATTATATTGTCAGCCTGTTTCAGAACATATAAGCTCTTGCTCAAAATAATTTTTCCTGAAATTCATTGCAGAGCCGCAGGCTCGACGATTTTATAACGGCGGATTTCAATCCGCCGATAAGATGTTGAAAGAACCCTGTATTCAATAGCCCCCAGCTTCAGCTGGGGGAAAAATAAAAAATGAAATGGGCTTTAGCCCAATAGACCGTGCATTGATTAATAATATTGTCAGCCTGTTTCAGAACATATAAGCTCCTGCTCAAAATAATTTTTCCAGATATTTAATCACAGAGCCGCAGGCTCGATGATTTTATAACGGCGGATTTCAATCTGCCGATAAGATGTTGTAAAAACCCTGTATTTCAATAGCCCGCAATTTCAGCTGGGGGAACAATAAAAAATGAAATGGGCTTTAGCCCAATATCTGGCATTGTTTATACTCCTCCGCTGACAAGCGACCAGTTTCCAGTTACCAGTATCCTGTTTCCAGTTACCAGTAACCAGTAACCAGTATCCAGTAACCAGTCTATACTTCTTCAAAGATTTGCCCTATTTTTGCGGCCACTTCATTTTTTCACCGTAAGCAAACCCACTATGTCGGTATTAGTTAACAAAGATTCAAAGGTTATTATACAGGGATTTACTGGAACAGAAGGCACTTTTCACGCTACGCAGATGATTGAATACGGAACAAAAGTCGTTGGTGGAGTAACTCCCGGGAAAGGTGGCGGAACTCATCTTGAAAAACCAATTTTCAATACCGTTGCCGATGCTGTAAAGCAGACCGGGGCGGATGTGACCATTATTTTTGTACCACCGGCATTTGCCGCTGATGCGATCATGGAAGCTGCCCAAGCAGGAATCGCCCTGGTGGTTTGTATTACTGAAGGTATTCCTGTGCAGGATATGGTAAAAGTGAAAAATTACCTGGCTGGTTTAGAAACAAGGTTGATTGGACCTAATTGCCCTGGTGTAATCACTGCTGATGAATGCAAGGTTGGCATCATGCCGGGGTTCATTTTCAAAAAAGGCAATATCGGTATTGTATCTAAATCAGGTACGCTTACCTATGAGGCCGCTGATCAGATCGTAAAAGCAGGCATGGGTATCACCACCGCCATTGGTATTGGCGGCGATCCCATCATCGGAACTCCAACAAAAGATGCTGTGGAGCTGCTGATGAATGATCCGGCAACGGAAGGGATTGTAATGATTGGTGAGATAGGTGGTGGTATGGAAGCGGAAGCAGCCAACTGGATAAAAGCAAATAGTCGAAAACCTGTTGTTGGCTTTATAGCTGGCCAAACCGCGCCTCCGGGTCGTCGTATGGGCCATGCAGGCGCGATTGTAGGCGGATCAGATGATACGGCTGCAGCGAAAATGCGCATCATGCGCGAATGCGGAATTCATGTGGTGGATAGCCCGGCGGATATCGGCAAGAAGATGGCGGAAGCGATGGGAGTCATCAGCAGGCAGTAGGCAAGAGGCAAAAGGCAAGAGAAACAGCCAGGCAGAAGTTGATAGTGGCGGTGAAATCCAAGCGGATCTACCTAAAGAAATAAAAGAAGTTACATTAAGAATCCTCCTTTCTTTTTGTAACTTTTTTGCATTCAGACCTTTTATTTTTATAACACACTGACCACTAAACCCTTTCCACTCCTTTTGCCTTTTGCCTCCTGCCTTTTGCCTAATTCAATAACTAAATGTTAATCCCTGCCCACATTTATGCAATATCCAATAATCTTACATCTGAAAAACACACCCGCAAAAAGGTTGATACCATGAGGAAAATATTCATACCGGTTTTTATTCTTTTTATTCAATTGAATGGCTACGCTCAACAGAAAATGACTGATTATAATAAATTATGGAAAAAGGTAGATGAGCTCATTCAGAAAACTGGCTTAACAGCTTCCGCATTACAGGAGGTGAAAAAAATTCATGCGCTTGCTGTGAAGGAAAAAAATGAAGGGCAGCTTTTAAAATCATTGGTCTATGAAGGTCAATTGATTTCAGTAAATGAAGAAGGTGCTGAACAAAAAACGATTGACTTATGGAAGGCAGAATTAAAGATCAGCAAGGAACCGGTCACTTCATTGCTCAACAGTATGATCGCCACGAAATACTGGTACTATTTTCAAAGAAACAGGTATAGGTTGTATAATAGGCAGGAGGCAGGAGTCAGGAGTCGGGAGGCTGGAGGTGGGAGTCCGGAGTCAGGAGACCTGGAATCGCTTAGTACTGAACAACTGCACTTGATTATATCCAGACATTATCTGGCATCTGTAGCCAATCCTCAGTTATTATTCTCTACAAAGATTTCTGCATGGGCTCCCGTTATTGAAAAAGGAAATTCCGAAGGTTTGCGGCCCACATTGTATGACCTGCTTGCACACACAGCGCTCAATTATTTTAGAACTCCTGAACGTACGATAACCAAAGCGGTTACCGATTTTGAAATTTCAGAACCTCAGGCATTCTCGCATGCTTCCGGATTTGTCAGCTGGAAACCAAATACTGTAGATTCCGGTTCACTTTATTACAGGGCTATCCAAATTTACCAGGATCTGCTCCGTCTTCATTTAAAAGATGCTAATCCTGGGGCTCTTATATCAGCAGATCTTGAAAGGCTGGATTTTGTTTACAGCGTTGCGGTACTGGCCAACAAAGAGGAATTGTATATAGCCGCTCTGAAAAACCTTGTAAATCTATATCCGAAAAATCCCCTGGTATCTAATGCCGATTTTCAGATTACAAATCTCTTGTACAGCAAGGCGATGATTGACTCAGAAGAAAATCCGGATCCACGACTCAGATACTTACTCACAGATGTCAATAATCAGTTAAACGACATTATTAAAAAATATCCAAAATCTGAAGGTACCAATAATGCAAATGCCTTATTGCAACAATTACATCGCAAGAGTATTCAGCTGCAAACGGAAAAGGTAAACCTTCCTGGAATTCCTTTCAGAACCAGGGTCTCATTTTCAAATACAAACCTTATTTACTATCGTATTATTCCTGTTGAAGACAGTTTTCCGGATGATCAGACGGAAAGATGGGAGGACAGCTACTGGAAAAAACTCAGCTCATTAAAACCATTGAAACAGGTGAAGCAGGAATTGCCGTTGGCTCAGGACTATCGAAATCATTCAACAGAAATAAAAATTGATGCACTGCCTGCAGGTCGCTATGCCTTACTGGCCGGCATAAACGAAAATTTCAGTCTGGATGGAAATCCAATGTCTGTACAATACTTTCATGTTTCCTCGATTGCCTGGGTAAATCAAAACAACCATTTCTTTTTTCTGAACAGAGATAACGGTCAGCCCCTAACAGGTGCCCTGATCCAGGTCTGGAACCAGCGTTATGATTATACCACGAGAAAAAATGTTCGTACCAAACTGCAGCAGCTTGCAGTCAATAAAGACGGCTATGTTTTTATTCCTGCATCAACTGATCGGAATAGCCAACTGAGTTTTGAAGTGAAATGGAAGCAGGAAAAAATATTTCCTGACGATGGATATATCCGCCCCTATCCGATCTATAGAAATCCCGACGGAACCAATCCTGATGAAGAGAAAAGAAATAGCCGCGTCTTTATTTTTACAGATCGTGGCATATACAGGCCAGGTCAGGAAATATTTTTCAAGGGAATTTTTATCCGGAAAAATAAAAATGACCGCGGCAATACAGTGATTCAGCAACTGAAGACCAGGTTTTATCTGCAGGATGTAAATGGTCAAAATGTGGACTCTGTGCAGGTAACGAGCAATGAATTCGGATCTGTCTCCGGAAAATTCCGCTTACCCCTGCAAGGGCTTACAGGCTCTTTTATTATTTCCGATGAATATACAGGATCAACAGAATCCATTCAGGTGGAAGAATACAAAAGACCGAAATTCCAGGTGGAGATCCCAGAGCCAAAAACAGAATTTCGCCTGAACGACACAGTTACTGTGCCCGGTACAGCCATTGCTTATGCCGGCAATCCCATTTCCGGATCAAAAGTCAGCTACAGGGTCACACGCACTGCAAGCTTCCCCTATCCCATTTTCAGTTATTACAGAATCATGCCTTACATGCCGCCGGTTGAGATTGCGAACGGGATAATAGAAACGGATGATCAGGGAAAATTTAATATCAGATATAAGGCGATACCTGATAGAAATGCAGACCCAAAAACCTTACCGGTTTTTCAATACAATATTACTGCCGATGTAACCGATATCAACGGTGAAACACGTTCGGCTGAAACAACTGTATCAATAGGATATCATTCTCTGCAGATTTCTGCCTCGGTTCCTGAAATCGTTTATCAGGACAGCACAAATCATGTGAAAGTCAGCGCCACCAATCTTTCCGGTGAATCACAAAATACAGGTTTCAAAATAACAGCATACGAGCTTGAAACCCCAGACCGTTTAATACGTCAGCGTTACTGGGAAAAATCCGATACTTTTCTGTTTAGCAAGGCTGAGTACATTAAGTATTTCCCAAATGATGAGTACGCGGATGAGTCAGACAAAAAGACCTGGACTCGCAAAACTAAAGCGTGGGAGCTAACAGATACGGTCAGGAGCAAAGACCAGGGATTCCTGATTCCAAAGGGCTCTTTGAAACCTGGTATTTATATTATTAAAATAACTGCAACTGATAAGTCAGGAAGAGAGCTGAAAAATTCAACATATACCGAGGTAAGAGCAAATCCCGAAACTAAGAGCCCGGTCCCGTCTTATTTCAATGCAATATTAAATAAATCTTTCTTTGAGCCTGGCGAAGACGCGCGTTTGGATCTGCAGACATCGGCGGACAGGCTTTATATCATACGTCAGAAGCAAACAATTCCCGATGAATCAGAATTTACCGGTGAACACAACGATAAATTCGCTTACGAAATTCTGGGGCTTAATAACGAAAGCAAAAATTTCAGATTTCTCATCTCTGAAAATGATCGCGGCGGATATGGACTTTTCCATGTGTTTGTAAAGCACAGTAGATTATTTATTGAACAGTCTGTTATATCCATTCCATGGACAAACAAAGAGCTGAATATAACATTTACGACATTCCGTGACAAAACCTTACCCGGAAGCAAAGAAGAATGGGCAGTACAGGTCAGCGGAAAGAAAGGAGAAAAGCTGGCAGCGGAAATGCTGACTTCGATGTATGATTTATCACTTGATCAATTCAGGACGCATCAATGGCGGTCTCCTTCTATTTTTCCAAAGTATAATGCATATTCCGCCGGAAATTGGTCGCGGAATAGTTATTTCGAAAGCATAGGCAGCGAAAACAGAAATATTCCTGAAGTGGGGTGGGAAACCAATCTAAAAACCTTTGATCAGCTTATCTGGTCGCAGTTATGGTACGGGCAAGACATAGTTTATAATTTCAACACCCGGAGGAATTTATCGACCGGCGCGAATATGGAATTGAATAGAGTTCCAGAACGAGTTTTAGCGGCTGCTCCTCGTGCGGAAATGATTCTATCAAAGCAGGATTCTGATGCTGATGGGAAAGCCGATACATTTGCATTTGCGCTTCCGGCGGTGAAAATTGATAACAAAACTGAATCTCCAAAATCAAATCCAGTACGCTCCGATTTCCGCGAAACTGCCTTCTTCTTCCCCGATCTCAAAACAGATGCCGATGGTAATGTGAAATTTTCTTTTACAATGCCAGAAGCGCTCACCGAATGGAAATGGCAGGTGCTGGCACATTCAAAAGATCTGGCCATGGGCCTGGCATCCAAAACCATTGTCACGCAGAAAGAACTGATGGTTCAACCCAACCTTCCCCGCTTTTTAAGGGAAGGTGATAAAGTAATTGTTGCAACCAAAGTGGTGAACCTCACAACAGCGGAACTAACGGGACAGGCTACCCTTCAATTGATCGATGCAGAAACAAACCAGGTAGTGGATGGTCTCTTCACGAATATTTTTCCTGTTCAGCATTTTACAGCGCCCGCTTCAGGCTCTGTACCTGTTGAATTCACAATGACAATCCCTTATAGTTTTAACCGGCCACTGATCTGCAGAATTATTGCCAAAGCCGGTGGTCATGAAGATGGCGAAGAGATGGCGCTTCCTGTACTGACAAACAGAATGCTGATTACGGAAACATCGCCCATCCGGATGATTGGCACGGGCACAAAAACCTTTTCATTCGACAGGCTTCTGCAGTCAGCAAAAAGTCAAACATTAAGCAATCACGCACTAACGGTGGAGTATAGCAGCAACCCCGCATGGTATGCAGTACAAGCGCTCCCCTACCTTACACAATATCCATATTCCTGTGCAGAACAGGAGTTCAACAGGTTTTATGCAAATGCACTTTCTGCCAGTATTGCCAATGCACATCCCAGAATCCGCAGCTATTTTGAAAAATGGCAGCGTGACAGTGCAAATGGACAGTCATCCGCCTTACTCAGTAATCTGGAGAAAAACCAGGAGCTGAAGAATATCCTGCTGGAGGAAACCCCATGGGTAATGGATGCAAAAAATGAAAGTCAGCAGAAAAAAAATATCGCGCTGCTTTTTAATCTTGCAAGGCTTTCGCAGGACCTGGAAGGCAGTCTGAATAAACTGAAACAATCACAAACAGGCAACGGCGGATTTGTTTGGTTCCCGGGTGGAAAAGAAGACAGGTTTATTACACAGTATATTATCACCGGTATCGGTCGTTTGAAACACCTGGGAGCCATACCCGCTACTCAACAGGTAGCCATAAACGAAATAGTACGGAAAGGTCTTTCCTATCTTTCAAAAGAACTTGTACGCGATTATAATGAAATCATCAAAAAGAAGACTGCTAAAGTCTCTTATACGCCAGATGATCTGAATATACAATACCTCTATTGCGTCAGTTTCTTTCCTGATTTCAGACCTGATGCAAAAGCCGGTGCAGCAATTACTTTTTTCCGCAATCAGGCAAAAAAGACCTGGCTGAAAAAAAGCAGGCTCACACAGGCAATGATCGCCATCACGCTTCACCGGAATAAAGATGCTGCAGGTGCAAAAGCAATCCTTGCTTCCCTGAAAGAGCAATCGGTAAACAGTGAGTCGCTGGGTCGTTACTGGAAAGAAGTACAGGCCGCTTATTACTGGTACCAGGCTCCGGTTGAAACGCAGTCGTTAATGATAGAAGCATTTAATGAAATCACCAACGACCAGGCGATGGTTGCCGGTTTGAAACAATGGCTTTTATTGCAGAAACAAACACAAAACTGGAAAACTACCAAGGCCACTGCTGACGCATGTTATGCGCTCTTACTTAGAGGAGATGACTGGCTGGCTGCCGAACCTGATGTGAAGATAATCCTGGGAATCACTTCTCCCCTGACGCTGGATAATAGCTCTGCCAGGGAAACAGGAACCGGTTATTTTAAATCGGTTATTGAAGGCCGTGAGGTGGTTCCTGAGTTGGGAAATATTAAGATAGAAGTCAGCAATGCCCCCGCAAATGAAAAATCACAACTCAGCTGGGGAGCAGTGTACTGGCAGT
>JAATGW010000688.1 GCA_015654495.1 Chitinophagales bacterium | reverse complement strand
GGATTTTCTGTAGGCGGTGGCGACACGATTCCGGTCTTCTCGGTCGGATGCCCGGTTGTGTTTAAGGCACATTCTGCCCATCCAGCTACATCGGAAGCCGTGGGGCTTTGTATCCGCGATGCCGCTCTGTCTACCGGTATGCCGGAGGGAGTATTTTCTTTATTACATGGAAACGCCCATAGTGCAGGGCAATCTCTGGCAGCGCATCCTGATATAAAAGCAGTTGCTTTTACCGGATCGTTTTATGGCGGAAAGTCGCTTTATGATATTGCAGTTAAACGCCCCGACCCGATTCCCGTTTATGCGGAGATGGGCAGCGTGAATCCTGTTTTCATTTTGCCTACTATTCAGAAACAGGCAAAATCCGTGGCTGAAAAACTTGCCGCCTCTAATTTACTTGGGGTTGGACAGTTCTGTACCAATCCCGGTATAATTATAATTCAGAGAACAGCGGATACAGATCAGTTTATTGAAACCTACAGCACTGTGATCAATGCGGCACCTGAGCAATGTATGTTATATCCCGGAATCGCTGATGCCTATCAGTCATCAGTAAACGAATTAATCAACCAATCAGGATTGCAGCAGGTAGGTGGTTCGCAGGGGAATAAAAACGGTTTTGCGGTACCGGTAGTTTTTTCAACAACAGCTTCTTTATTTGTTGAAAATAAAAGCTGGCACGAAGAGGTTTTCGGACCTTTTTCGCTGATCGTGGTCGCCGAAAATGAGGCTGAAATACGGACTGTTGCCGGTTCTTTTAAAGGTCAGTTGACGGTTACTCTCTGGGGCAGCGAGGAAGATGAAAAACAGCTTGGTCAGTTATCAACTATATGTGCCGATAAAACCGGCAGGATAATTATCAATGGAGTACCTACGGGGGTGGAAGTGGGGCATGCCATGGTTCATGGAGGTCCGTTCCCTTCAACTACTGATAGCAGGGCAACGTCCGTAGGATCACAATCCATTTACAGATTTACAAGACCGGTTTGTTTTCAGGATTTCCCGGATACATTATTACCGGAGTCGCTGAAAAATGAAAATCCTTTGAAGATCTGGAGAAAGCTGAATGGAGAACTGACAAAGAATAGTATTTAGTATTATTAAAAAATAAAAAGGTTTTTTAATGTGGTTTGAATGCGGTGCTTTTTTGAACCACATCCTCCTGCGCTTCGCTTGGGCGGACAGGTAGGAACATACTCACATTGTCACATAATACACATAGGAAATTGTTGAGAAGAAATTTTTTATAAGGAGAGTGATTCAGGATTGATAATACACTGCAAACACAATAATTGCAATTGACCTCTCGGTATGACGAAGCTGCGTCAGTAAAACAAAAATATTTATGAAGTTATATAATACAGTTAAAGGAATCGTCCTTCAGGTTCAGGATAAGTTTTATCTGCTGAATGACGACTGGGACGAGTTGGTAAATCGAACTGGTTTGCGGAACTATCTCGGAACACGGCTTGAAGCGGTTATAGGGGATAGTGATGCCCTGCAACTACTTACGGAAGAATTACTGTCGCCAATCGGCAACCAGGAAGTGTGGGCAGCAGGAGTAACCTATCTGCGCAGCAGGGATGCACGTAAAGAAGAAGCTGCCGCAAGTGGTGGCGCGGATCTGTATGATAAAGTATATGAAGCCGACAGGCCGGAATTGTTTTTCAAATCACTGCCACACAGAGTACAGGGTCATAACCAGGATGTTCATATCCGCAGAGATTCCAGCTGGAATGTTCCGGAACCTGAGTGTACACTATTTATAAATTCAGGTGGGGATATCGCTGGTTATACTATCGGTAATGATATGAGTTCGAGAAGTATTGAAGGTGAAAATGCATTGTATCTTCCACAGGCAAAAGTTTATGAGAAGAGCGCGTCTATCGGGCCATGCTTACTGATTCCCGAATCGGAACCCGGACCGGATACCGTAATTGCCATGCGCATTATCCGGGATGGCCGGATTATGTATGATGATAAAACTTCGATCGGAAGAATGAAACGTTCATTTACAGAACTTGTGAACTATCTGTATAGTGAATTTGATTTTCCTCATGGGGCATATCTTATGACGGGTACCTGTCTTGTGCCTTCAAATGATTTTACCCTCGCGGAAAATGATGTGGTGGAAATAAGTATTGATGGGATTGGGATGTTGAGAAACAGGGTGGTTTATAAGAGGCAGCAGGCAGCGGGCAGCGGGCAGCAGATGCAGCAAAGACAGTAGAAACAGACCCTTTTTTTGATAAGATTCCTGATAAGTTTTCAAATTTACCAAACAGCTACACCTAAAACCTAAAACGTAGAACTTATAACATAAAACTTAATAACCTGACAACTTAATTACTTAATAACAGGCAAAGCTAACAGTCGCACCTGGAACTTAAAACGCTTCCGCAAAATTGATATAGAATCCATTCATCCCATGTGGGCCAAAGCCCCAGTCGACACGGAGGTTTGTATTGTGTTTGCTGTCCACCCTGATCCTTATTCCACCGCCGTAGGATAATTTGAATCCATCAAGAGAAAGATCAGAATAAGAATCGCCGACACGACCGGTACCGATCCATCCGACGATACCGAAAATATTCCATACCGGCATACGATATTCCACCTGAGCATCAATGGACACATTATCACGATAGGCGCCCAGGTAATAGCCACGCATCTTATTATCGCCGCCAAGCATAGCGAGATCATAATAAGGTACATCGCCGGTTACAAAACTGGTTGTTGCCTGGATGGCGATCACATGTTTGTACCAGGGATTAAAATATTTACGCATGTCAAGATCGAAACGCGCATAGTTGTATTTACTGCCAAGAAAAGAAGGATGCCAGTTTAATATCGCCAGTGCAAATGCACCCTGGTTCGGATTGTACCTGTTTTTACGATTGTCAAATCCTGCAGAAAACCCTGTGCCGATGGTAAAGCCACCATCAAGACCTGTTACATTATTTTTGATCAGGTAACTATTACTATCTGTTTTTATATCCCAGTAATATGCGATATCCAATGGTGGCCCGATATAAAAGTTTTTCGCAACCATAAACAGATGGGTCGTATTAAAACGAAACCTGCTGTATTCAATTTTTTCCATATTCTCTCTGCTCACATCATTCCCGATACCAAAAAAATATTCAGGCTCCTTGCGATAATTCAAAAAGCTCAGGATCATGTATTTGTTCTTATTGAAAAGAAGTTCATTGGAAATGGAGACATTGATTTTCCCCTTGGTACTGAATGTCACCACTTCGGAAAGTTTCGATGGCTTTGTGATCGTATCATTTTTTTTGAAATCAAAAAGATTGAATTTGGCGAGCCCGAAAATTTGCCCTGCCTCTGTGGAATAGGACAAAATTGGAACCGGTATTACCTTGAATAGTTTCTCCATTTTCGCATTGAACTTGTTGAATTTGGAGATTGAATCCTTTTTTGGAATCGTATCTGTTGCAGAAGAAGCAACGGAAATTGTATCCTGCTGAGCCCATGAATTGCTCAAAAAAAACATCAGGGTAAACATCAGAAAGATCCTGGGACCAATTCCGGATCCGTGGAACTTTTTATTTGCTGCTGAATAAATTAATGTGCTGCGAACCTGTAACAACATATCGCTATTGATCTTTGATTCTGAATCTAATATAATCTGAAATCCCCAATGCGTTTGAAGAAAAGGATAAATATTAAACCCGGGTCAGTTTTTTTCTTTTGTTTATCAGCTGTTTTGTGCATGAATCAGGCATGCACAGTATCTTTGGCAACACATATATTAAACCTTCAACGATGCCTTCCAGAAGAAAATTTATACAAAATTCCGCTTTGCTTACAGGATTTTCGATAGTCGGTGCTTCCAGAACTTTCGCTTCATCGGATGAACAAAAATCTGCAGATGACCTGATCATCGGCCATGGAGATTTCAAATATAAGGTTGACAAAGGATGGGCTAAGATCAGCACAAATTCAAACCCACTCCTCAACTGTCATGAAATGGTACAGGATAGTAAGGGAAGATTACTGATGATCGGCGACCATACAAACAATAATATCCTTGTATTTGACAAATCAGGTAAGCTGCTTGATTTCTGGGGGCATGGTTATCCGGGAGGTCATGGGCTCACCATCAGCAAAGAAGGAGGAGATGATTTTCTGATACTTGTGGACTGCGGATATTTTGTGGATCGGTATGGCGCTTTTCAGAGTCAGGCCGGGCAGGTTATCAAAACTGATATCAACGGGAAAATCATTTTCAATATCGGTCATCCGAAAACAATCG
>JAATGW010000218.1 GCA_015654495.1 Chitinophagales bacterium | reverse complement strand
GTACTATCTTCTATGTGGTGCAGACAGGTCAAGAGGCAAAAGGCAAGAGGAACAGCCGGTTACATGAAGATATAGCCCGTATGCACTTTTCTATGTGTTTTTCTATGTGTACTATGTTCTATGTGGTGCAGACAGGTCAAGAGGCAAGAGGCAAAAGGCAAGAGGAACAGCCGGCTACATGAAGATATAGTCCCTATGCACTTTTCTATGTGTTTTTCTATGTGTACTTGTACCTCCTTTGTGGTTCAAAATAAATCTGCACCACCGCTGATAGTATGCAATTAATCAACCAGGAATTTAATAGTCATTATCGGGTGATTTAACGGGTAAGAAAATTGAAGCACTAAGCATTACTTTATTACCTGAAAGAACAGAAATGGACCATTCAATTTTCATATCTTAACTATTCGAAACTAAAAAGCAGAATAAATGTTTGCATAAGCCCGGTAGTATTGTCCAATAAAAGTTGAACATAATGAATGGGACAAAGATCTGATGGATTTTGACTAGCTACTTTGATTATCAATTTCCACGAGATATAACTAAACATAAATCACCAATTATGTCCTCCCACACCAGTTCTGACACCGCGGTAGATATCGAAGTTTTCCTGAAAAAAACAGAGGTCGAAAAAGTCATCACTGAAATTGAATCGGGATTCAAAGAAAAAGGGGGACGACCGGTTTACTCAGATATTTATAAAACTGAGAAAGATGAAACCGGAAAAGAAAGAACCTACGAGTATGTCGACTATGTGCAGGAAGGTGGTGGCGTGCTCGGCATCGCACTTATCGGTTACACCTATGTGCTGGAGCGACTAGGATTTCGCTTTCTGAAACTGGCTGGTACCAGTGCAGGGGCCATTAATACGCTGCTTATGGCAGCAGTGCAACCAGAGAATTATCCCGGAAAAAAATACCAGTACCAGTCGGAAATGATTCTCCACGAAATGCTCGCCTTTGATCTTTGGAAACTGGTGGACGGACACTGGTTTGCCAAATGGCTGATTAAGATTTTCATCAGAAAAAGCTCAACCTATTCCCGGCTCAATTTCTTTATTCGTTACTGTCTGATAGGCGCAATATTATATGGACTCACTTTAGGTATGCTACGTCTGTACCAGTTCGATTTCATAACGAACTTCATCAAGGGCAGCTTTTATTATTTTCCTCTATGCATTGCTGGCGCAATTGCTTTACTTATCCTCAGTATTCAATGGATACTTGAAATAATAAAAGCAAAAAAACGCGATAATAATGATAACAGGAATCAGCATGATAATAACACAATCCCGTCTGCAGTTAACAAACCAGCAACCACCCTGCATAAGATTTTATGGGTTCTTGTATTTTTTCTGGCGGTTCCTTTCCTGCTCCACCTTGTATTTTATTACGGTATAAAAAAAGGGTTGATTGGCAATCGGACAGATGACCAAATGGATATCGTAAGAACCGTTTTTCACATCAGCGGCGGCTTTGCAATGTTGGGCCTTGTGCTTATACTGACAGCTGTTATCTATTTCAAAGGGCGTTTCTCAAGGGCTGGATTTGGAATTAATCTCGGAAACGAATTCTTAAAATGGATGCAGGAGATCTTGAGGAAGAACAACACAGACACGACAAAAAAACTGGTGGATGTAATGAACAAGCGGCTTAATCCTGGTGATCTTCAACTGCGTCCCGATCCCAAACGCAAGGAAACCACGACTGCAATCAATGAACCATTTTTTTCCATGATGGCCAGTGACATCACCATGCGAACCAAGGCCGAATTACCTCTGGAGGCCAGTAATTACTGGATAGATCCAGGAGCGGTAAACCCTGCTGAATATGTTAGAGCGTCCATGTCGATTCCTATATTCTTCTCCCCACATAAAGTTCAGGTACCGCAGACGGTCCAGGACAATAGCGAAGTCTTCCGACAGAAAGCCTCTGCAATTGATAAAAAGAACAATCTTAGTAAAGAAGTCTGGCTTGTGGATGGTGGAGTACTCTCAAACTTTCCCATCAACATTTTTCACAACCCGAAGATTGAAATTGCACGTATGCCAACATTTGGCGTAAAGCTGGAAGACGAGAAACATATTTCATCTGACGATGAATACATACCTGCAAAAACCACTTTAGGAACATTTCTTGGAAACATATTTTCCACCATCAGATTCTATTACGACAAAGACGTTCTGAAACGTAACAAAATTTACGAAAAATGCATTGCACATATTGATGTGGAAGAAATTAACTGGCTGAATTTCGGGATGATTGAAGAAACAAAAATCAAGCTGTTCAATTGTGGTGCGGAAGCTGCAAAAACATTTTTGCTGGGCGGTAAATATTATGTAGATGGTAAATTGCATGATACCACTAAAGTTGGTCCAAATGATCCGATTGGTGAGGCGTTTAAAAATGGATTCAACTGGGAAAAATTTAAACAGTTCCGCAAAGATGCTATTGAAGCGGATATGAAAACAAAGTAGGATAGTAAATATTTTATTTAACATATTTACGAAGTGTGATTCAAATTCTTTCTATCAGCATGGAAAGTTCGTGACAGGTGGAACTTCAAATTCACTTTTCAAAGTTTTTTATTTGACCACATAGATTAAGATAGGCAAAAGGCAAAAGGCAAGAGGCATAAGGCAAAAGACAAGAGGAACAGCCGGTTACATTAAGATATAGTCCCTATGCACTTTTCTATGTGTTTTTCTATGTGTACTATGTTCTATGTGATGAGGACAGGTCAAGAGGCTAAGGCAAGAGGAACAGCCGGTTACATTAAGATATAGTCCCTATGTACTTTCCTATGTGTTTTTCTATATGTGTACTATGTTCTATGTGATGAAGACAGGTCAAGAGGCTAAGGCAAGAGGAACAGCGGGTTACATTAAGATATAGTCCCTACGAAATTTTCTATGTGTTTTTCTATGTGTACTTGTGCCTCCTATGTGTTTCAAAATCTGCATCAAATAGAGAAATAAAAAACATAAGAATATCATCGCATCTCAACCTCCAATTTAAATTCTCTTCCATACCTTCTTTTGGAGAATGGCCAGGAAATACCAGGGAATCAAGTGAGTTCTGTATTAAACATTCAAATAACATCCTGCATTTTGCATTAAATTTTTATTTTAACATCAGCCTTTATTTCATATTTAACTTTAATTGATACTGATGACATTTAATGTTTCATTACCTTCGGTATGGTGTATACGTTTTTCTAATGCCTTCATTCATGTCGAAACTATTATTTACTATAGCAATTTTCCTGATCATTAGCTCATGTAAAAAGGATAATACAGGCGAAAATTTTAAACAAGTAGCAATTTCAGGAAATGTATTTGATTCTTCAGCTAAAGCAGGGATGCCAAATGTTACAGTCAGGATGTCCTGGTACGGCCCGGGTTCTCAGGAAACATTTTTAGATAGTGTTAAAACCGACGCGCAGGGAAATTATATTTTTAAAGAACGAATTGATATTTCAAGATTTAGTAATCAAACGCTTGAAATAGCTGCTGTTGTCCCTGCCGGATTTATAAGTATTTTTGATATGGAACACCCAACTGTGGGCGCTTCCATATTTGGTTTTGGCAATTCTGATTCATGGCAATTACAGCCATTTGCAATGTATCAAAAAACAAACATCACTATAAACCTGCAGAGAAATTCAACTGATTCCTTTACTGAATTTATACTCTCTTATAACTATGGGGGCCGGAACTATTGGGTTAATATAAGTAATACAACACCCACGACTTCACAAACATATCAGATAAACTCCGCAGTGGGAGTGCAGACAAATATACACTGGGTAAAAAAACAACTGGATGGTTCATCTACGACTTACCGGGACTCAATAATTCCCCTGGCAAACTATGTAAATTCAATTAACATCCCTTACTAACAGGTTCCTCACATGCAAGTCAGGCTACCTTTTCCCCATTTCGGCTAAACAATCCTTCATTTCCGCTAACCCCACCAATCCTGCATCAGCGACCTTTGTTCTATCATTCATTTAAATCAAAAACAATGAACAGAACATTAGGAAAAAACGGGCCGGTGGTATCAGCTATAGGTTTGGGATGCATGGGCATGTCCGGCGCATACGGACAATCGGATGATGCATCTTCAATCGCTACTATTGAAAAAGCCCTGGATCTCGGACATAATTTTTTAGACACAGCCGACTATTATCTTTCCGGTCACAATGAAATGCTGATTGGCAAAGCAATCAATGGCAAAAGAGAGAAAGCTTTTCTTTCTGTAAAAACCGGGATGATGGCTTCGCCCAACGGTTTTGGTCCGGTGAACGGTCACCCTGATTATATCCGTCACGCAGTTATGCATAGCCTGCAGCGTTTGAAAACAGATTATATCGATCTGTATACACCCGGGCGTGTGGATCCCAACATACCCATTGAAGAAACCGTTGGCGCATTGGCGGAACTCGTTGCAAAAGGACTGGTGCGTTATATCGGTTTATCCGAAGCATCTGCACAAACTATTCGCAAAGCTGCAGTTGTACATCCCATCACTGCACTGCAGACGGAATATTCACTCTGGACAAGAGACGTTGAAGCAGAGATCCTTCCCACAATCCGTGAACTGGGAATAGGACTTGTAGCCTATGCTCCGCTGAGTCGCGGATTTCTGACAGGTGAATTTAAAAGACCGGAAGATGTAAAAGACAACCGTTCACGTATGCCCCGTTACCAGGGCGAAAACTTTTATAAAAATTTCGAACTGGTTGAAAAGATCAAATCAATGGCAGATGAAAAAGATTGCACCCCATCACAACTGGCTATTGCATGGGTGATTGCGCAAGGCGATGACATCATCACCATCCCCGGCACAAAGCGCGTAAAATATCTGGAAGAAAATATCGCGGCTGAACACGTGCAACTCACAAAAGAAGACCTGGCAAGTCTCAATGCTATCATGCCTGCAGGAATCGTATCCGGTACGCGCTATCCCGAAATGTTTATGAAAGCCTTAAACAAATAAACCAGCTAACTTTACCTGATGAAAAAGGAAGATCAGAAGCCGTATAAATTTGAAACACTGCACGAAGTGCACAGGATCTTTGGTCTGCCCAAACCATTGCATCCGCTGATCAGTCTGATTGATAATAAAAAAAACGATTTCGATGCCAGCAAAGTGCCCGCTTCTTTTATTCATAATTTCTACAAAATATCATACAAAAAAAATCTGAGCGGGAAATTAAAATACGGACAGCACTTTTATGATTTTGAAGAAGGTGGATTGTTTTTTACTTCACCAAACCAGGTATCTTCCAATGCCGAAAACAACGGCGACCATACCGGCTATACCTTGCTGATTCATCCGGATTTCTTTATGGGTTATCCCCTGGCAAAAAAAATCAAGGAGTATGGATTTTTCTCTTATTCAGCTAATGAAGCATTGCATTTATCGGATACGGAGAAGACAACCATCATCTCCATTTTTAAAAACATAGAAAATGAATTGCTGGGCAGGATTGATGACTTCAGTCATGATGTGATTATCTCACAGATAGAATCCTTACTAACCTACAGCAATCGTTTTTACAAGCGCCAGTTCATTACGCGTAAAGCAGTTAGTCATGATCTGCTTCAAAAGCTGGAAGAAATTCTGGATAAGCATTTCAATGATGAAAATTCACTGATGCAGGGACTACCCACTGTTCAGTTTCTTGCAGAACAATTGAATCTATCGGCAGGATATTTAAGCGATATGTTGCGTACACTAACCGGTCAGAATGCACAGCAACACATACACAATAAGCTGATTGAAAAAGCAAAAGAAAAAATCTCAACTACTAATTTAAGCATCAGTGAAATTGCTTACGAATTGGGATTTGAACATCCGTCTTCGTTTAATAAATTATTTAAGTCGAAAACGAATTTGTCACCGTTGGAGTTCAGGCAATCTTTTAACTAGGCAAAAGGCAAGAGGGAACGGCCGGCGTTTGGAGTTCTTAGTTCATAGTTCATAGTTCATAGTTCATAGTTCTTAGTTCATAGATGTTCAACTTTGTACTTATGTGTTCTATCTGTTTCTGTTACTGTTTTCTGCTTCTGTTACCGAAGGCGCGATGAATCTTGTAGCAACGGGCGCAAGCCTGTTGATCCGTAGGCACGGGACATTAGCAATATCAGCCTGTAATATTCTGATAAATGCAAAATAAAATTAACTGATGCGGTTGCCGGTTCTAAATCAATTCCTTAAAAATGTATTGTTCATCAAATTGAACACAAAATTCCTTTAGCAATAGTCTGTATTCATCGAGGAAACTTTGCTTCTTATGGTGCTCCTCCTGATTTGCTATATAGTTAAAAACATGCTCTATATCTGAATGGTGATATGAAAATACTCCGAAACCTTCCTGCCATTCAAATCGTTTAGGCGTTAACCCGCGATCATTAATATATTTCGATGAATTGGCTTTTACATCTCGCATCAGGTCAGAAACAGAAACTGCTGGTCTTAAGCCTGCGAAGCAGTGTAAATGATCCTCCACGCCATTTACGATCAATGTTTTGCATTTATTTTCATTTATGATATTTCCAATAACCGCCTGGACCTGACTTCGCCAGCGACTATCCAGTAATGCTTCTCTGAATCTCACACCAAATACAAACTGGAGATATATCTGATGATATGTATTCGCCATGATAATTCTGCTTTACATTTTTATAAAGCCAAAATTGAATCAGGGGCAATCTATTTCCATGTTGTTTTGACATCTATTTTCCGGTATTTTTCCCTTGACGGTGTTTACGGTAAACTGGTCGTGCCTACGGCACTATATTTCATACAATACAT
>JAATGW010000521.1 GCA_015654495.1 Chitinophagales bacterium | reverse complement strand
TGTAAATTCTGGCGATGTTGACCCACTGTTCTGGTCATGTTGACCCACCTGGAGAACAGCAATATTTCTAAGAGCTTTTGTTGTTTAAAAATACTAACGATTCCTGTTGCGTCAGGATTTTTTTCTTCTCAATGACTCGCCTTTTAATTCTATGCGATGTGCGTTAGCTGTCATTCTGTCAAGGATAGCATCAGCGAGTGTTGGTTCAGCAATATATTCATACCATTTTGATACCGGAAGTTGTGAGGTGATGATGATACTTTTTTTACCGTAGCGATCTTCAAGCAGTTGCAGTAAAGTTATTCGTACATCCGGAGTTAATGGCTGCAATCCAAAGTCATCAAGTATGATTAATGATTGTCTTTCCATGTGGTTGAGCATTTTGATATAAGTGCCATCGAGTTTAGAGAGAGAGATTTTTTCTATCAGTCTGTTCATATTCAGGTAGACTGTTTTATATCCGAGCAGGCAAGCCTGGTGGCCCAGCGCACAGGCCAGAAAACTTTTACCACATCCGGTAGATCCGGTGATGAGGATGTTTTCTCCATCCTGCAGATACCGGCCTTCCAGCAGTGTGGCCAGTTGCGGTTTGCTCAGATTACGGTTTGCCGAACACTGTACCTGTTGTGCTGTCGCCGGAAGTCTTAGCCTGGCAAGCTTGAGATAATAGCTTGTCTTTTCATTTCCCCGGTGAAGTTGTTCTGACTGCACAAGTTGAGCGATCAGGTCATGGCCTTCCAGTTGCTGATCCATGGGAAGTTCAAGCTGGGAACGATAACTGTGATACATACCTGCAAGCCTGAGTTGTTGCATTTGTTCGAGTGTTTGTGTTGTATTCATGCTGTTTGTTTTTATTATTGATAACTGTCTTTTCCCCGGATGTTCGTATGATCGGGAAGAATGGATGAGCCGGGATCAAAAAGGGGAAGTTGTTTATCCAACCCCGCACGGAGGATGTTTTTGATCATACTGTAAGTGATGCGGGTACCAGAGAGCGCCCGCTTACAGGCTGCTTCCAGCCGGGGTGCCGTGTATTTATTTTTCAGCATCAGCAAACCAAAACAGGCCTTATAATTCTGTTCAATAAATACACCGCCTTCCAGCAGTACACTGAGTACACTATGTGTGTTTTTCCCGATCACTGCTGCTTTTTGCAACAGCTCGTCTTTTTTCCAACCTTTGATTTCTTTCATCTTCTGATGATCGGGATGCATGTGTTGGTCCTGGGTAACATAAGACTTTTGCCTGGCTTGATTGCGTTGATGAACAGCGATACGATCATGATCCAGATAAATCTCTACGGTCTGCTGATCATACAGCACTTTTACTTTTTTACCCACATGCTGCCAGGGCACACTGTAATAGCGACGGTCTTCTGTTAACTGGATGTGGTAGTTGCGTTGTACCGTATAGATTTTTACCTTTTTGGCAACGAAGGGTACCGGAGGAAGGAGTTTGAGAAAAGGCTGTTCCTGTTCAAAATAATAAATACGGCTAAACACCGTATTCTTATACGATTTTTTGTTGAGTATACTCAACTGCTCATGCATCGCGGCCTCCAGCGCCCGAAGACTATAAAATTCTTTTTTCCGCAGCGGCGCATACACATGGGAGTAGACTATACTCACTGCTTTTTCCACCATCGCTTTATCTCTCGGACTATAGGGACGAGTGGCGGTGAAGGTGGTACCATAATGTTCGCTTAACTGGTAACAGATCTCTGTAAAACCCGGCTCATATTTATCAGACCGCGTAACAGCTGTTTTAAGATTGTCGCATAAAATGGTTGAGGTAACCCCTTTGTAAAAACAAACCATATTATTGATGCAGTGGGCAAAGTCATCTGTGCGCTGCGTATGCACAGGTATGCAGTAAATCAGCCCACTGTAAGGCAGGATAGATACAAAAACCTGGCAATAAATACACTCGCCGGTTTGCTGATCTATATAGTGCATTTTTTTACCTGCAAAGTCAATCATGATAATATCCCCTGCAGTATATTCCAGATGCATGCTGACATCTGATTTTCGGTTATACTGCTGAAGATGATAACAATACTGGGGATATGAATAGCCACCAGGATGCAGCCCGAGGTATTCCTGCCAGAGCAATAAGCGGGTGACACCTGTTTTGGATAACTCAGTCTCCGTGCTTCTGAAGTATTTAAAAAGCGTTTCCAGTTGTATCTCCCGTGGACTGAGCGCAGAGCAGTACGCTTTTTCTGCAAGCTCAGCATCATCCATAACACGCCCGGCAGATGGTCCAATCAGCTTCAGATACTTTTTAATGCTGTTGCGGCTGACTCCGGTTCTGCGTTTGATCTCATGGATAGAAACGCCATCATTGTACAATTGTAAAACCTGTTTAATCAGTTCCATTTCTACTTTTTCTTGTGCCATTGCTCCTTAGAATTTTAAGGATGCAAATGACTTTAAAAAAAGCCAGTAGAAATATTGCTGCAGGTGGGTCAACATGCCAGAATGTCTTTGCCCAAAAGGCCTCCAAAACCCAAAACAGGTGGGTCAACATCACCAGAATATTAGTAATGCCTGCTTACCAAGCCAACCAAAATGAATGAAAATCGGGGTGGGTCAACATCACCAGAATGCTGGGTCAACATGTTCCAGAATGATGGATCAACATGATCCAGAATTTACAACTGCCGCATAGTTACAATTTATGGGAGTAACTCTTTTGGGGGTATCGCCAGGGGATTCGGCTACCCGAAACAAGTGTGAGATGGAGAAGTCTACCTTACCTGTTTTCAACTTAGAGATCTGCGTGTAGTCAATTCTGTATTGGAATTCGCAGACCACTTATATAAAACAAAAAACCTAAATGCAACTGTGCATTAGCTTTAATTTGATTAAAAACATATTTTATTGGAAACTAACTTGAACCGACAGAGGTTGGTTTCCAGAGATAGAGTTATCGTGGTCAGCATATGCAGCTGCTACATTTTTTACCGTCGTTTTAAAAAGACTCAAATTAGCCACATAGGTTGAGCGGTTTGCAGCATCCGTATAATAAAAGTTTGTTTCCTTACTCACGGTCAAGGTCGCTTTTGTTACTTCCTTGTTATCGATCTTCAACTCTCTTCCAGGAATTAGTATAATTTGAATATCGTTGGGATTATTTATATTTTTTAGTCCAATTGACTCATTTACATTGGCGGGTATCGATATTGAGTTATCACCTATGAGGTCCGTGTTATTAATGTTCACATTAGCATTGGCGTCGACTGCATCAACTTTCTTAATTATTATCTTCCGTTCTCTACCTTCAAAATTAAAATACAAAACTGATGTATTTGCGGTTAGTGTACCTGGCACTGGTGTAATCTCGATTGAGTTTAAGCCTGCTGTGATCGTTATCTTTTGAAGCGTCGGCGGTTCACTATCACCATCATTTTTGGAGCATGAGCTAATGCTAACAAGTGTCAAGGATAGTATCAGGAAATATATTCCAAATTTCATTTCTCGATGTTTTTAGAGTTTAAATGTGTCAGGTTAGACGAAAAATGCGAATGAAAGTTCTAAAAATTATGGTGTCGGAACAACAGCTCGAAAAGTTTTGTTGTTGATTTGTTCTGCCATTTTCTTAACACCATCATTCAATACATTCTGATCAACTAGATAGGTAGTGCGATTATTTGCATCTTCTATAATAAACTGTGTGTTCGCATCAACCATCAAGGTGATATCGTTATAGTTGAAATATTCTTCAAGGTCATTTTTAAGGTATTTGAATTTGGATGTGTGAAAGCCACTGCGTCATTATTATGTGAACTGGTCTGACTGTTATCGGCGAACAAATCCGTGTTTGTGAACTTGAAAGTTGCATTGACATCATTCGCATCGTCTTCCGATATCGCGTTGATAAATTTCTCCACTCCATTGCTATTAACATATGAGGCTCCTAAATTGTTTACGCTGCTTGACGCGCCGATTGCTGCAACCGAGACCGTCTTGGCTGTTACTGTTAAAGAGATCTTTTCTACTGGTTTTTTATGTTCATTTTTGGAACAAGAACAAATACTAATAAATGTCAAGCAAGCGACTATGAAATTTTGTCTCAGCATTATTATTGGTGTTTAAGTTAACATTTTGATTGAATGTTCTTTTACTCTTATAAAACGTTTCCAGATGCGAGCTACTACTGTTTTTACAATCTATTGGCCCTTTCAGTCTGTTTGAACTCATTTCACGCTTCCGTACTGTTTGAGATCATTTCAAAAATCCCCGTAAATAGACTTCGATCAATGATGAATTTATGATTATTGGGCTGGGAGGATGTGAATTTCGAATTTATGAAGATTTTTGTTCAAATGTCAACTTTGATATGCTTGTGAACTAAATAAATTCAAGACCCCTTTGAAATTTAGAGCTATCACCACCCCCTTCAGATCTTAATTTATTGGTTTGTAAATGTTTATCTTTTTTGGATTTTAACAAAGTCACATATTTAGAATATGAAGACGGAAGAGGGTTTTGATTTCGCCTGAAAACGATCTAATTCAATTTATAGGAAGTTGCCGTCTTAGATCACGGAAGTAAGTCTTTCGCAGTCACGCCAAGGGATTGGGCAACACGAAATAGATATGAGATGGAGAAGTTAACCTTCCCTGATTCCATTCGAGAAAGTTGTGAATAATCCATATCTGTATTATTTGCCAGGTACTCTATAGTCATCTTTTTCTTTAATCGAATTTCTCGCATCTTGGAACCGACCAATTTAAGGGCAGTTTCATCGACATAATACTTTTTTCTGGGCTTCTTTTTCACACCCAAATGGAGCGAATCCACAATACGTGGACAATGGAGAATTCTCTATAATTTCTTTGCAATATGGTTTATTCTCCATATTTTGGACCAATTCTCTTCGCAAGATGGGGTGATATTGACCTCTATTGTTACTTGTCAGAATTTCCTAGACCTACCTAAAGACAGTCCTCAAACCAGAAATTGAAAACCGGAGCACTTGTTTCAGTCAAAATGCAAATATTCAACATAAACTCAAATACAAACAGTCATGAAAAGTTTTAAAGGATTTCTACTCATCATTTTCTGATTTGAAGTTTTTTCTTGTGATCAGCCAGACATTCCCTACGACATACATCTTGAAAAAGGATTGTTGGGTTATTGGGCTTTTACCGGAAATGCGAAAGATTCAAGTTCTTATAAACTCCACGGTGTTGTAAACAATGCAAAATTGACTACGGACCGGAAAGGGAAAAAGAATTCCGCATACCTCTTTGATGGGGTGAAAAATACAAACATCAAAATTACACCCAGCAACCAATTAAGTCTGCAGGGTGATTTTTCAATCAGTGCATGGTATTCGACTTACAGCAATATTACTGCAGTGGGTCAGATTCAGATGATTGCTTCGAAAATTGGAGATGGCGTTGGTACCACGAACGGATATACATTCGGTTTATGGGATGGTGGCAGTGGAGTACCTATGGTGAATTTCCAGGC